>DFEL01000185.1 GCA_002369055.1 Cyanobacteria bacterium UBA3803 | reverse complement strand
TCAAAACATGGTACAGGCGGTTTTGTTAGCAAAACCGCCTGTACCATGTTTTGATTGTTGGAAAACTATTTAATTTTTACGCTTACACCTTTCTTTTCAGTGTATTTGTTGATTTTTTCATTAGCTTTTGATTTAGCTGCTTTTTTTGCATTTGTTTTGGCGTTTGCTTTTGTTGCTTTAGCGTCTGCTTTTGCTTTTGCCGCATCTGCTTTTGCTTTGTCATAATCAGCCTTAGCTTTAGCAGCTTTATTTAAAGCACTGTCAGGTTTTGTACTTGTAACTGATACATTAGTACCTTTTACATTTTTTGTAATTGTTGCTGCCATTGCAGTTGCTGAAGTTAATGCAATTGCCATTGCTAATGTCATAACTAAAGTTTTTTTCATAATAATCCTCCTTTCAGAACATTTAGTTAAAATATATAACTAATTTACATGTTTTTCAAGTATTTTTGCTATAATGTAAATATGCAAAGACGTCAGCATAAACTTTTAGGCTATAATATCGACTTATTCAATATGGATGAGGCTATTAATTATGTAAATAAATTGGTAGATAGTTCTTCAAGCTCTCATATTGTAACTATAAATCCTGAAATTATTGAGTATGCGAATAAACACGAAGATTTTGCAAAAATTTTGAACGAAGCAGAATTGGTTATTCCTGATGGAATTGGTATAAAAATCGGATTAAAAATAAATGGTATAAATGTTGAAAGAATTACAGGTATAGGTTTTGCTTGGAAACTAATTGAGAATTCCGCAAAAAATAATATTCCGATAGCTCTTGTTGGTGCAAAGCCAAGTGTAATTGAGAAAGTTCAAGCTACGTTAAAAGAGGTGTTTCCTGATGTAAACATCGTTTATGCTCATGACGGCTATTTTAAAGAAAATTCCGAATTACACGAGGACTTAATATCCTCGTGTCCAAAGATTTTGTTTGTTGCAATGGGTGCACCAAAGCAGGAAGAATTTATATATGAATTAAAAACAATTTTGCCGTCAACAGTGATGATAGGAATTGGCGGAAGTTTTGATGTATGGTCGGGTGAAGTTAAAAGAGCACCTGAAATATGGCAAAAACTTGGGTTAGAGTGGTTATATCGTACGATTAAACAACCGGAAAGATTTAAAAGAATATTTCCGACTTTGCCAATTTTTGTGTATAATGTTATTAAAGAAAAGCTAACAAAGAAAGGGTAATAAAATGCTAGAACAAAAAGATTTAGAACAATTAAAAGATTTGTGCAAACAAACAAGACGTAACATTATTAAAATGGTTCACAATTCAAAATCGGGACACGTTGGCGGTGCTATGTCTGCTGTTGAAATTTTAACTGTTTTATATCAAAAAATAATGAATGTATATCCACAATGGGATAAAGATGCTGATTTTGCAAAACGTGACAGATTTGTATTATCAAAAGGTCATGCATCTGCTGTTTATTACTCTGTTCTTTCTCAAAGAGGATTTTTCCCTGAAGAAGAATTAATGACTTTCCGTTTGTTTGGTTCTCGTTTACAAGGACACCCAAACACTCACTTACCTGGTGTTGAAGTTGCAACAGGTTCATTAGGACAAGGTTTATCAATGGCTGTTGGTATGGCTTTAGGTTTGAAATTAGATAACAGTCCTGCTCATGTATTCTGCTATATGGGTGACGGTGAGTTGCAAGAAGGTTCTTGCTGGGAAGCATTTATGCACGCTCCACACAAACATTTGAATAATATTACTGCAATTATTGACAGAAATATGCTTCAAATTGACGGTGATGTTGAAAAAGTTAAAGCTTTAGAACCTTTGGCAGATAAATTAAAAGCATTTAACTGGAATGTTGTCGAAATTGACGGTCATGACTTAAACCAAGTTTATGATGCACTTAAAGCAGCAAAAGAAAATAATTCAGACAAACCAACTGCAATTATTGCTCATACAACAAAAGGTAAGGGTGTTTCATTTATGGAAAACCAAGCCGGCTGGCATGGTAAAGCACCTAATGATGAAGAAATGGAAAAAGCATTGGCAGAATTAGTATAGTTGCTAAAATGCTTATAAAATCAGTCAATATAACATTATGAGTAGTCAAAAAACTTTAATTTTAATAGACGGTCATGCTTTGGCTTTCCGTGAATATTTTGCGTTAGAAAGAACAGGCATGAAAACTTCGGAAGGTGTTCCTTCTTGGGCTGTCTATGGCTTTTTTAAAGCAATTTTTGACTTATTAAAAAATGAAAAAATAAAGCCTGATTCTATTGCAGTTGCTTTTGATGTTGGCAGACAAACTTTTCGTACGGAACAATATGTTGAATATAAAGCAAATCGTGAGTCTATGCCTGATGCTTTAAGAACTCAATTAAGTTTAATTGTTGAGGGTTTACAAGCCTTTGATATTCCAATATACACAAAAGAAGGTTTTGAGGCTGATGATGTTATTGGTACTATCGTTACAAAAGCAGCAAAGTTGGGTCATAAAACATATATTTTAACAGGCGATCAAGATTCTTTTCAACTGGTTGACAGAGATGGATTAATTAAAGTATTAATTCCGTCTAAAGGTGTTTTGACTACTTATGATTGGAGTAAAGTTCACGAAAAATTAGGTGTATGGCCAAATCAAGTTATTGACTATAAAGGTTTAAGGGGTGATACTTCCGATAATATTCCGGGTGTAAAAGGTATTGGAGAAAAAACTGCTCAAAAACTTTTAACGAGATATTCTTCACTTGAAGATATACTTGCAGATGTTGACAATATTCCTGAAAATTCAGTGAGAAATAAGTTAAAAGAAGGTGTTGACAGTGCAAAATTAAGCAAATATTTAGCAACAATTGTGAGAGATGTTGATATCGAATTTGATTTTGATGACACAAAAGTTGCTATGCCTGAAATTACAAATGTAATTTCATATTTTAAGAAGATGCAGTTTTACAGTTTTGTTAAAAATATTGATAGTATATTGTGCCTATTTGACAAAAATTGCGAAGACAAAACTGTTAAAGATAGTACAATTGTTAAATTTAAAGAAGATAAATTAAGCACAGTTCAAGATGAAATGCAATTAGGTTTGTTTACAACTGCCGTAAATAATGTTGTAGAAGAAAAAACTTATGAAAAAATAATTGTAGAAACAAAGGATGATTTATTAAAATTAAAAGAACTTTTAAATAAAAAAGGTGAATTTTCTTTTTATTTTTTATCGGATTATGTTAATGCTTCTGACATAAAAACTTATGGTGTTTCTCTTTATTATAACGATAAGAGTTTTTATATCGAAAACAAAGAGGATAATTTTGAAGTATTAAAAGATATTTTTGAAAATGAAAAAATAAAAAAATATACGTATAATGCAAAAAACGACATAAATATTTGTAAAAGTTTAAACATTGAGTTAAAAGGTGTGGATTTTGATATATATTTAGCGAGTTATATAAAAAATCCAAGTAGAATTCACGATTTGTCTGCTCAGGCTTTTGATTATATAAATCATATTTCTGCAAAACTTCAAGTTGATAAAAAAAATAAAATTTCGGATATTGCTCTCCAACAGGTTGCAGATTATGCAAATGACAACGCTTTTGCTATTTTTCAACTTACTGAATTTTGGAAAAATGAATTAACTTCTTCTGAACAAAAATTACACGATGATATAGAATTACCTTTATCAAAAGTGCTTGCTCAAATGGAATATGACGGAGTTGCTATTGATATTGATTATATGAGTGAACTTTCAGAGTATATGACGGCAAAAATGAATGAGTATGAAGAAAAGATTTTTGCAATTTCCGGTGAAAAGTTTAATATAAATTCTCCAAAACAGGTAGGTGATATTCTTTATAACAAAATGAATATTCAACTAAAGAAAAAAAGAGGTAAAGCATCATTATCAACAAGTGTTGAAGTGCTGGAATCACTTGCGGAAGAACATGAAATTTGCAGATATTTAATAGATTACAGAAAATATGCGAAATTGAAATCAACTTATACGGATGCGTTACCTTTAATGGTAAGTTTAAAGGATTGTAGAATACATACAACGTACAATCAGGCTAATACTGCTACCGGACGTTTATCTTCTTCAAATCCTAATTTACAAAATATTCCTATCAGAACTGAGGAAGGCAATAAATTAAGAAAGGCTTTTGTTCCTGAGCGTGAAGGAAATTATATTTTATCTTCTGATTATTCTCAAGTAGAATTGCGTTTGTTAGCACATATTTCAGGTGATGAAAATTTGATTGCTGCTTTTAATTCAGGCATGGATGTTCATAGTTTGACAGCTTCAAAAGTTTTTGATGTTCCCGTTGAGGATGTTACAAAAGATATGCGTTATAAAGCAAAAGCCGTAAATTTCGGTATTATATACGGACAAACAAAATACGGTTTGGCAAAAGCATTAAAAATTTCAGCCAATGAAGCAGAAGTATTTATAAACAAATATTTTGAAACTTATCCAAGAGTTAAGACCTATATGGTTAATATTGTTCATCAGGCTTATATGAACGGATATGTTGAAACAATTTTTGGACGCAGACGTTATTTATCTGCGGAATTGTCAAGTACAAACAAAATGGTCAAAGAATTTGCTGAGCGTGCTGCGATAAATCATCCAATGCAGGGTACTGCGGCAGATTTAATTAAAATGGCTATGATTAATGTAGATAAAAAATTTAAAGAGAATAAATTAAAATCAAAAATGGTTATGCAGGTTCATGATGAGTTGGTTTTTGAAGTTGAAAAAAATGAATTAGAATTAGTTAAAGAAATAGTAACAGGTGAGATGCAAAATGTTGTAGATTTGAAAGTTCCTTTACCTGTTGATGTTAATTGGGGTGAATCATGGAAAGAAAATTAATATTAGTATTAGTAATTATGATATTTGGTTTAAGAGTAAATGCAGAAGGGCAAAATGTAATAGTTCAGCCTGTTTCTGCAACATCAGGAGTTACTCAGGTAATTAACGTAAATACTATTAATTCAGCACCTGTCGTAAACGTACAGCCAACAATGCCTCAAATGATTTCATTTGAAAAATGTACTAAAAAATATGAAATTTCTGTTGATAAGTTATATTTTTTAACATTGGCAAGTATAAATGCAAATAAATTTACGATAAATGAAATTCAGTCAAAAAATGGTTACATATTGTTTACTGCTGCAAACAGAAAGTTTCTAGCTTCAGTAAACAGAGTTGATCCGAAATCAGCAATTTTAAAAATTGTTCCTGCAGATAATAACTACTTTTTCCCAATTGGAATATTAACTAATATATATAAATATGTAGATTTGAATGTTACAACAAAAATTGAAGAATTGGGATAATAGATTATTAAAATAAATGAATATATTTTCGCTTAGAAAAGAAGATTAATTATTGTGTCTTTGTTCGTCTTGTTTGATAAAATTACAGATTTCTTCAAGGCGTTTGTCTTCCATTGCATTAATCAATTCTGTAACATCTTTTATTTTATTAAGAGCAAATCCTGTTTCTGCAAGTAAAACACAATCATTACAAAGTCTGTATTCTCCATATTGAATAGAGCCTGCATAAGATTTTGTTTGACCACAGCAAGAACAATCAAATAATTCATATTCTAATTCAGGTCTTTCTTCAATATCATCTAATCTCATTTGTTCCACAACTTGTTGCATTTCTTCAATTATTTCTTCTTTACTTTTCATTTATTAACTCTTTCATTTCTTTTATAGAACTGTCCAAACCGTTGTAAATAGCCTTAGTTGTAATACTATGACCAATTGTCATTTCTGAAACTCCGTGAAGTTCCGTTAATTGTGAAACATTTTGGTAATTAATTCCTTTGCATAAAGAAACTTTCATTCCAAGCGTATTTGCAAGTACGGAACATTCTTTTAATGCCAGGTATTCTCGTTCAAATTGACCGTATTTAAATGCTTCCGAATATTTTAATGTGTTTAATTCAACGTAGTGCATTCCTGCTTTATACGCAGAATTTATTTGGTCTATTTCAGGGTTTATAAATACGCAAGAAACAATCCCTTCATACATTAATGGCAACATAAAATCATTTAGTTCGGTTTGATTTTTTAAAGCATTAAAACCGTTAGACGGAGATGGTTCGTCTGTCTGAGGTACAATACAAACTGTATCAGGTTTGCAATCTAATGCCAAAGTTTTAGCTTCTTGTGTCATTGGCATTTTAAGTATGAACTTTGTTCTTGTGTGTTGTCTTATGTATTTTACGTCATAATTAGATATCACAGAGTTCCCATCTGAAATATGTACAACAATGCCATCAGCTCCCGAGTGTTCACAAAATCTGGAGAATTTTAGAATATCCGGTTCTCCGCTCCCAATTGAATTTCTTAAGTTTGCTAAATAATTTATGTTAATGTTTAAAAGCATTTAAATCACCTGTTTTTTATTTGTAAAAGTGCTGTGTATGAAGGTAAAATCGTAATTTCTTCGTTTTTATCTTCGGATGAAGAAATTACATTAATAGCTTCAAATAAATCAGGAACAACTTTGATTTTGTCAGAAGAAAGTCCTGCATATTTAAGTCTTAAAGCCATATCATTTGCTCTGATACCTGAGGCTATAACAGTTTTTTTAGCATCTTTTAACAGTTCAAATTCCGCATCCCATAACCAAGAAACATCTCTGCCGTCTGCAAAATTGTCATTAATTGCAATTAAAATATTTGAATTTAATTTAACCGTTTTTAATACTTCGCTTGCACCTGCCGGATTTTTAATTAATTGTATAATTGTTTTATGTCCGTTAATTTCAGTTTTTTCAGCACGTCCAAACATTGCTTTATAAGTTTTTAAGGCATTTTGAATTTCTTTTTGCTTATATCCCAGTTCTAAAGCCATAGAAACTGCGGCAAGAACGTTATATGCATTATAAAGACCTACGGTATCGACTGTATATTGTGTTATTTCGTTGTTATGTTCCACAGAAATTTCTACATAATCTTGATAAATTTTTGCATATCCTTTGTAATTGCAGTCAGGTCTGTTGTAACCGCAGTCACAATAATAATGCCCCTGTTGTGCATAGAACCGTTTTGAATATTTTAAAGGCTTTCCGCAAATGCAATTAAACATTTCAGCCGGAGCATTAGAAATAGTCCTTGTATTTGCAAATTCAATTTCTTCAAATCCGTAGTAAATTCTTTTATTTTCTTTTCCTAAATTAGCAACAAGAGGATCATCTGCGTTTAGAACTAAGGTTAAGTTTTTATTTTTATCTATTGCAGATTGAATTTTTTTTGCGGTAGTGTCAAGTTCACCGTATCTGTCCAGTTGGTCACGAAAAAGATTTGTTACAACAAGATAATCAAGTGTCATATAATCGTATAATTTTGATAAATATGCTTCATCCGATTCTAAAACGCAATTATCATATCTTTTTGACGGAACAACTGTTCTTGCAAATACATTAGCAATACCTGTAAGCATATTTGCACCTTGTGCATTATGAATAATACTTTTCCCGTTTGCTTCAAGTATTTGTGCAATTAAGCCTGAGGTTGTTGTTTTTCCGTTAGTCCCTGTAATACTAAGTTTTTTGCCTGTTATGTATTTTGAACAATAATGAAGAAAGTTAGGGTTAAGTTTTAGTGTAAATAATCCCACAAAAGATGTACCGCTTGAACGACCCACAAGTTTAATAATTAAGGCAACAAATCTTGCCATAAGTATTGATATATAAAACTTAATTCTTTCCATAAAATAATTCTTTTTGGTATTTTATTTTTTTTTAGTTTACTATATAATCAAATCATAATACAAAAGAAGAAATTAAGAAATGATTTATTTATTCGTAATATTTTTCATATTAGAGTTTATTGTTGTATCAATGTTATGTTACGGAATTTATTTGTTGGATAAAAAAGTCATTTCTCTTTCTGAAAAATTTAAAGTAAACAGACATACTCTAAAATTCCAATTAAGAGTGTTGTATGATAATGCAAACAGATTTAAACTAAAAATAAGATGCCAAAAAAGAGCAATTGAAGAACAAAGAAGAAAATTTCTGAGAAAATTAATAAAGGGTATATTGCTATCAATAGCGTTATTTTTCTTCAAAAAAACCCGTTTCAGAAAGAAAATTCTTTTTGTGGAATTATTGTTAATTCTATATGATACGCTAAAGGCTGATTGTGTAATTTGATATTGTATGTATAAAATTATATGTTAAAATCGTTTGTAAATTGAAAGTCGAGGTTTAAGAATGTGTAAAGAAAATGATTCATTGTGTTTTGGAATAGGCATAATGGTTGGTGTAATAGGCGGTGTCGTTGCAGGCGTTCTTTTAGCACCTAAAAAAGGAGAAGACTCTTGCAAAGATGTAAAATGTGTTATTGAAAATTTGGTTGAAACTCAAGCACCAAAAGTTCGAGAAGCAAAAAAACAAGCACTTGAAGCAATAGATTTAGTAAAATACAGAATTGAAAATCAAATCAAAAAATTTAAAAATGCGGCAAAATCAGACAGATTAGAAAAAGCAAAACAACTGGAAGACGCAAACTCAGATTACGATATTAATCAATAAGAAAAAGAAGGAAGAAAATAATGGAAACATCTCAAATACTTTTAAATAATGGCTTAGCTTTTTTAGCAATTTCAACAGGAGTTATGTTTGTTATTGTAGGCGGCTTTTTAATTAAATTAATTATTGATGCTGCAAGATTAACAAGAAATATTGATGAAACAACTTCTGTTGTAAGAAATGAACTTCGTCCTACATTAAGAGAGTTAAGTGAATCACTGCATACATTAAATGATTTTATGAAATCAACAGACAAAGGTATTGATAAGGTTAAAGATGCAGTAGAAGGTGCACTTGGTGTTAGTACGGCAACACTTTCAAAGCTTAAATTTATATCAGGCTCTTTAATAAGCGGTTTGTATAAAGGCTTTTCCACTGTTGTAAAGCTGTTTCAAAAGTAAAAACCACCCTATCGGGTAATGTTTTTGATATGTGATAAGTTAAAATAAAAATAGTAAAGGAGATATTATTATGTCAGTAGGAAAATTTTTAGTAGGTTTCACCGTAGGTGCAGCATTAGGTGCTATTACCGGTATTTTGCTTGCTCCAAAATCAGGTGAAGAAACAAGAGAAGCAATATCAGATACAGCAAAAGATATTTTAAATAAAACTGATGCAAAAGTTAAAGATATTCAAGATAAAGCAGAAGCTGTTGTTTCTGAATTACAAAAAAAAGGTGATGAAATTGTTGGTAATATCCAAAATTTCATAAACGAAAAAAAAGATATGTTTAAACCATCAGAAAATTAGTTTAGTTTAAAATAAAACAAATGGCGGATTTGCATAGCAAATCCGCCATTTGTTTTATTTAATAAATATAAAAAAAAGCCTGTTTTCTTTTGAAATCAGGCACATGTTTTTTGATAAAACATTTAAATAGGTAGGTAGTGTGTAAGTGTGAGTTAGTTAAGTAGTTAGTATGTGTAAAAACTTTTTATAAATTAATGTAAATTAATTTTTAAATCTACTCTGTTATTGAACGCAATCATATTCATATAAGAAAATAATACGTCTGATCTGTCAACGAATTCAGGTTGATTTGTTGTTGGAACAACTGCTCCATCTACTGTTTGGTCATTCAATTTCAAATCTTGTACTGCCATACTCTACTACCTCACTCAAATTTAATTTCTCACTCTTACTCCTATATAAAGTATTTTTGAAAAGTCGAATTTCAGCATGTCTAATTTTTGTTACATTTGTTTACAAACATTGTGAAAAGCATGGAATTAAGGCAATTTTCATGAAAAAAAGTTTTTTATATAAGTAAGGTAAAATATAAATTTTTGGTTTAAATGGTTAACGGTATTAATTCACAATCAAATATTTACGCATTAAAGGATTTGGTTAATCTTGCAAAATATGCAACAGGTGTTCCATTGACTAATGATGCAACAAAACTTACCGTTAGCGAAGTTGCAAATTATCCTACCATGCTATGCGGTTATGAAGGCTGGCAATGGGTTAAACATAATAAAGGACAATATAAACAAGCATTTGCAGATGTTGTAAAACGTGGTGCTGAGTCACACAATGTATTAAAAACAGCAGGTATTAAAGGTGTTTTAAGAGTTGCAGACGCAAAAGAAATTCTTGCAAGAATTCCTGAAGCAGAAGCATTAAAAACATTATCAACATCATCACAAGATTTATATAAAGCTGCACAAAAAGCGGCAGAATTAGCAAAAGCTAACCCTGCGAATAAAGAAGCATTAAAACAAGCAGCAAATACATTAGCAAAGGCAGACGCATTAACTTATGCTGAAAAAGCAGCAAAATCAACAGGTATTTTTTCAAAAGCCAAAAAAGCATTAGGCATAACAAAAATTGGACAAGCAACAAAAGATTTAGCCGTAAAATCTCCAACATTCCAAAAATGTTTAGATGCATATAACAATGAATCAGGTACGTTTATGTTAGTTTTAGAAGGTGGTATGGAAACTTTCACAAACGTAGTACCTACATTTAAACAATTAGGTTTTAAAAGAGGTATGAAGCAATTAGGTCGTTCTGCGGTTAAAACAATGACATCAGTAGCAGGATGGGTTGCAGGTTCAGTATTAGGTTCAAAATTGGGCAGTGTTGTAGGTGCTGCTGTTGGTAATAGTAAAGCGGGTGCCGTAGTTGGTGCTATTGCAGGAAAAGTTGGTTCTTATGCTGTTGGTACAATCGGTCAACACTATGCAGTAAGAGGTGTTGAAAAAGTATTGGGTAAATCAGAATTAGAACAAGCAAAAGAAGAAGATGCAGTAAGAATTGCACAAGCAGCACAAACAAATCCTGAAGTATTCGATGCATTGGTAGAACAAGCAGCACAAAGACTTGCAATAGAAGGCGAAGATACAGCCGAATCAAAAGCAGTAAATGCTACATTAAGAAATTTAGTTGCACAAAAAGATGCAGCAGGAAGCCAAACATCAGAAATGATGACAAGAGAACAGTTAAAAGCTTATGCAGATAGCTTGAATGAAGAACCTGTTTCTGTTCAACAACAAGATAAAACTGTTGTTACAAATCCTGTAACAGCAAATAAATCAGGTTATACAGGTTATATTCCTTCATCAGCAGCTGCACCAATTAAATCACAAGCCCAAACTCAACAACCTGTTGCTGCACAAGCAAAAGCTGACGAAATGACACCTGAAATGAAGGCTCTTTTAGAAAGAGCAGACAGAGTTATTGCAAACGGTTCAAGATATTTAGACAAAAAATAATTTAAATTTTTAATATTATAAAAATCCCAAAATGATTGACCTTTTCGGTTTCAGATTTTGGGATTTTTTATTTGTAAAATAAATTTATTATAAATGTAACTAAAGGGGGGAGGAGTTATGCCTGTAACAAATAAACCAATAAAAATTATGCTTGTAGAAGATCAAAAATTAATGCGTGTTGGTATAAAATCGTTGTTTGAAGATTCAGAAAGCATGGAAATAATAAAAGAGGCAGAAACCGGAAAAGATGCGATAGAATGTGCAAGAGTTTTAAAACCCGATGTTGTTCTAATGGATATAGGTTTGCCTGATATGAGCGGAATTGAGGCTGCAAAAAAAATTCTTTCGGATAATAAAAAAATAAAAATTATAATGCTTACTTCGCATACAACTGAAAAGGAGGTTATGGATTCTTTAATGGCAGGTGCAAGTGCATATATAATGAAAGATTTTGATACGGAATCTTTTTTAATGATAGTAAAAACAATAAATGACGGTGCAATGTGGCTTGATCCTCAGGTTGTGCCGTATATAAGAGATAAAAATGCGGGTGTTATTCCTGCAAAACAGGTCACTAGGGCGGCTTTTAGAGAGCAACATTCAAATTTAACACAAAGAGAATATGAAGTTCTTAAATTAGTTGTTGACGGTAAATCAAATTATGAAATTGCACAGATATTAACAATAAGTGAACATACAGCAAAGGCTCATGTATGTAATATTATTCAAAAATTGGTCGTTGATGACCGTACTCAAGCGGCAGTTAAAGCATTAAGAGAGGGGTTAGTTTAAATGTTAGTAATAAAAATATTGGTACTATTATTAATCAGTCAATTAGTTATTTTGATAAACAGTAGTGTATCATACAAATAAAAACAGGGGATAACCCTGTTTTTTATTTGCCTAACTCGTGTGCTTTTAAAGTTGTTTTTGCTATAACTTCATCAAATAATCTTGAACTGTTCAGTTCGTTCATCGTGTTAATGCCAACTTCTGTACATCCGCCTTTTGTTGCTACACTTGCAA
>DFEL01000081.1 GCA_002369055.1 Cyanobacteria bacterium UBA3803 | reverse complement strand
AATTAATCTAAAAATAAAATTATTAGGAAAACATAATGTTGTAAACTCTCTTGCAGTACTTGCAAGTTTAAATGAGGCGGGTGTAAATCTTGAACAAATAAAAGAGCATTTTGCAACATTTACAGGTATGGGCAGACGTTTTCAACTTGTAGGTGAAGTGAATGGTGCCGTTATATATGATGATTATGCTCATCACCCGACAGAAATCAAGGCAACGCTGTCGGCTTTAACAGAATTTAAAGATAAAAATGTTATTGCAGTATTTCAACCTCATAGATATACAAGATTACAAAGTCTTTGGACTGACTTTCTCGGTGCTTTTGACGGTGTTTCAAAGGTCTATGTGACAGATGTTTATGCTGCATCTGAAGAAAAAATAGAAGGTATAAGCGGCGAAAAATTTGCAAGTCAGTTAAAAAATGCTCAACATATTTCAGGTAATATGAAAGAGGTTGCGGATGCAATTTATCCTCAATTAAAAAATGGTGATATAGTTGTCGGACTCGGTGCAGGAACTATAACAGAATTAGGAAAATACTTGTTAAAATCAGGTAAGTAATGGATATTGATGTTAAACACAATTTTGATGCAAAAAATCTTACTTCGTTTAAAGTCAGCGGTATAATAGAAAATGCTTATTTTCCAAAATCAAAAGAAGAATTGATATATCTTTTAGAAACTCTTGATAATTCAGTGATTTTAGGTAATTGTTCAAATGTTTTAATTTCTTCTGATGGCTTAAGACAAGATGTAATTTTTACTAAAAATTGTAATAAAATTGAATTTAATAATGAAAAAGTTTATGCAGAATGCGGTTTAAAAATTCAAATGGCATCTAAACTTGCTTGTGAACATTGTTTAGGTGGTTTTGAGTTTATGATAGGATTTCCGGCTTCAATTGGCGGTGCTGTTTTTATGAATGCATCTGCTCAAGGGCAAGCAATTAGTGATTATCTTCTTTTTGCAGAGGTATTTGATTTAAATACAAAAAAAGTTTTAAATTTATCAAAAGATGATTTAAAATTTGATTATAGAAAATCAATTTGTCAGGATAATAACTATATTGTTTTATCTGCGGAGTTTGCTCTACCAAAAAGTGATAAGGCTGAAATCCAGAATAAAATGAACAGTAATCTTGAGTTTAGGCATAATCATCAGCCATCATTGGCATTACCAAATTGTGGTAGTGTATTTAAGAATCCGAAAAATGATTCGGCAGGAAGATTATTGGATAAAGTCGGTGCAAAAGAATTATGTGTTGGTGGTGCAAAAGTTTGGGAGCATCACGCAAATTTTATAATTAATTACGACCATGCAACATCAAATGATATTCTAAATTTGATGTTATTGATGTACAATAAGGTTGACGAAAATTTTGGTATAAAACTTTCACCTGAAGTAATATATATTGGTGATAAATCAGAAGATGAGGAAAAAATATGGAAAATATTAAAGCAAAAATAGATAAAGCCGCAAAAATAGCAGTTTTATGTGGTGGTATGTCATCAGAAAAAGATGTTTCAATGCGTTCAGGAAAAAACTGTTATGATGCATTAAAAAGATTGGGATATGAAAATGCTGAATTGATAGTAGTTGATGAAAACATTGCACAAACATTAAAAGAAAAAAGTATAGAATATGCATATATTGCACTTCACGGTAAATATGGAGAAGATGGTTGTATTCAAGGTTTGCTGGAAATTTTAAAAATACCATATACAGGCTGTGGTGTTATGTCATCTGCAATTTGTATGAATAAAGAATATACAAAACGTGTTCTTGCAACTTGTCCTGAAATTCCATTAATCAAGTCTGTATTTGTTAAAAAGGGTGAAAGTGTAAAAGAAAAAACAAAATTGTTAAATTATCCGATAATAACAAAACCTGTATCAGAAGGCTCCAGTTTTGGTATGACCAAAGTTAATAGCGAAGCAGAGCTTGAAAAAGCTTATAACGAAGCAGTTAAATATAATGATGATGTGTTAATTGAAGAATTTATTGACGGATATTTCGTTACGGTTGGAGTATTGGAAAACGATAATAAAGTTTTTGCAACTGAAATTCTTGAAATAAGAACAAAAACGGAATGGTATGATTTTGATGCTAAATACACAAAAGGTCTGTCAGAATTTATTTTACCTGCAAATTTAGATGAAAATACAACAAGTTACATAAAAGATTTAGCAGTAAAATCTCATATTACTGCCGGTTGTAGCGGTGTTTCAAGAGTTGATTTTATGATTAAAGATAATAAACCGTATTTTTTGGAAATTAATACAAGTCCGGGTATGACTGATACAAGTGATTTGCCTGCTCAGTCAAAAGTTATGGGTATAGATTATGACAATCTTGTGTTACTTATATTAAATAGTGCAGGGTTAAACAAATAGCATGTCTGAAAAAAATATTCCTGAAAATGATGAATATAATGAGGAAGTTGTAAAAAATCGTATCCGACAATATAAGCAAGAACGAAGCGTAAGGCGTTCTAATCTTTGGATGCGTCGTTTAAAAATGTTATTACGCTTTTTAACCATAATTGCATTAATGTTTTTATGTTACAAGCTTATAAGAATGCATCAGTGGTACATGTCGCCACATGCTTTTGATTCTGCCGAAAGTCCGTATTTAGAAATATTGAACAATAAAATTGTTCCTGATTACTATATTATTGCAGCCTTGAGGAAAAATGAAGTTCCAAAAGTTCCTATATATATGTTTAATACAGATGAGATAAAAAATACAATTATGCAGTTAGATCCTGTTGAAAATGTTTATATAAGACGTTTTTGGTTTCCTGCAAGATTACAAATTATTGTTCAGGAAAGAGTACCTGTATTAACGATTTCTCCTGATGAAAATGTTGAACCTATTGCCTTTTTTACTAAAGGCGGTAAGTTAATAGGACGTGATTTTTTGCCGTTGGATAAGTCTTTTAAGACTATAAAAGTTTTAACTTATGGTACTAAAGGTGATGATTATAGAAATTGGGATAAATCAAGAGTTGATTTTATAGAAAAAGTTGCAAAGACTGTGAAATCAGTTTCAAAGGAACCTTTGGAATATATTGATTTAAGAAATCCAAAAGATGTTTATATTCAAATAAAAAATCTGTCGATAAGATTGGGTGAGTTGGATGATACGTGTTTTAAAAGAATTGTTCGTTTGCCATCCATAATGCCGCAAATTCAAACTTTAGACAAGAAAATTAAATATATTGATTTAAGATGGAAAGATGCCAGTTATATAAAACTTGAAGAATGAGGATTTTGATATGAATATTGCCATTGCTCAAATAAAATATAAATCTGCGGATTTTGTTTTTAACTATGAAAATATTATTAAATTTTTTGATGATAAATATGATTTAATAGTATATCCTGCTATTGATGAGATTTCTTCAATGAGTTTTGATAGTAAATATAAGCAGGCTACGGATAACTTTTATGAAAAGTTATGTCAAAATTTTAAAAATAATATAGTTTTAATTGGTACAAAATTGATTAAAAGTGGTAAATTATATGATTTAACAAATGGTTATTTTGATTTAAACGGTGAGAAAATATTTGTTTCTGATGAATACAAAGATAATATAGATTGTGATTTGTATATTTTGTCTAAAAACAGATATTATGCGATGGATACTTACGAAAATTTTGTTGAAAATATTGTTGTAAAAAATAAATTTGTTTATGTAAACTCAATAATGCTTAGAGATGAAAATGTTTATTGCGGGCAATCTTTTGCAAAAAATTCAGATAATAATTTGGTTTATAATGCACCTTTATTGCAAGAAGGTCTTTTTGCCGTTGATTTTTCGTCTTGTGAACAAAAGTTAAAACTAATGGAAAAAGAAGAAGAAATTTTTAATTTGACAACTTTTGCATTGAGGGAATATTGTGAAAATGTAGGATTTAAAAAAGTCATTTTGGGATTGTCAGGAGGTATAGATTCTGCATTAACGGCAGTTTTAGCAAAGGAAGCCATAGGTGCAGAAAATGTTTATTCGATTATGCTCCCAAGTAAATATTCAAGTGAGGGCAGTATAAAGGATTCCGAAAAGCTGGTAAATAATATTGGTATTAATGTTTTAACCGTACCAATTTTACCATTGTTTGACAGTTTTATGGAAAATGTTGCAAAAGAATATAAAATGGATTTGGCAGAAGAAAATTTGCAATCAAGATTAAGAGGTTTGATTTTAATGTTTTATTCAAATCGTGAAAATTATTTGCTTTTATCAACCGGTAATAAGTCAGAAATTGCTTGCGGTTATGGAACTTTATACGGTGATATGTGTGGTGGCTTAAATTTAATTGCAGATTTAACAAAAACAAATGTATATAAATTGTCAAATTGGATAAACAAGAATGGTGAAATTATACCTCAAGAGATAATTGATAAAGCACCATCAGCTGAATTGCGTCCTAATCAAAAAGATAATGATTCATTACCTGAATATGATGTACTTGACAAAATTATTGTAGGTTATGTTGAAAATGGTTTATCTTATGATGAATTGATTTTTAAATATGACAAAAACATTGTTGATAAAACTTTAAAATTAATTTATCGTGCACAATTCAAACGAAATCAAGCTTGTTTGGGCATAAGACTTACGGAGAATGCTTTTTGCTCAAACATAAAATTACCTGTTCTGCAAGGTATTTACTAAACATTTCGTTAAAAAAAATTGATATTTTGTTAAAATGGTATTACAATTATCTCACAGAAAGTAAATAATTTTTGTAAAGGGATAAATGATATGAAAATACACATGCAAGTCATGATTGCCGTAGGTTTAGGATTAAAAAGAAACTGGCACATATTTTTTGGGATTATAGCCGGTATATTTGCCGGAATTTTGCTAAACGGTCATCCTAATACTATTATAATAAATGCATTAACATTTGTTGGACAAGCTTTTATCAGATTAATCCAAATGGTGGTAATACCACTTGTTGTTTCATCAGTAATTATCGGTATATCAAGTATTGGAGATAATAAACAATTAAGCAAATTCGGTTCAAAAATGGTTGTTTATTATGGTATAATAACGGTTCTTGCTGTATTAATAGGGCTTTCACTTTCACTTTTAATTCAACCCGGAGTAGGTGCAGGGCAATATATTGATGCTCAGTCGGCAACGGAAACTCAACAACAGGTTGCTGCAACTATTGAAAATCAAAGAGAAAATATATTAAACATTGTTCTTGATTTTTTGCCTAAAAATATGTTCACTGCGCTAGCAATGGATAATATGGTTCAAATATTGGTATTTACACTAATATTTGCTATTGCATTTGCAAGAATTGGAGAAATAAGCCGTCCCGTAATTTCGTTTTTCGAATCAGTATTTGCTGCAACAATGAAAGTTACCGACTGGATAATGTACCTGGCAGCACCAGGAGTATTTGCTCTGACTGCAACATCTATTGCAAGTTTCGGATTGGATATTTTTTCAAGTATATCAAAATATTTAATAGTTGTTACAGCAGATATTTATTAATTAATTTTTGTTGTATATCCTCTATTTTTATTTCTTTTTTATTAT
>DFEL01000175.1 GCA_002369055.1 Cyanobacteria bacterium UBA3803 | reverse complement strand
AAAATAATGCTTTACAAGTATTGCTTATTAGACGTGAAAAAGAGCCGTTTATAGGTAAGTGGGCTATTCCCGGTGGTTATGTAAGAATGTCTGAAAATCTTGAACAGGCTGCTGTTCGTGTTTTGAAAGAAAAAACAGATGTTGATAATGTATATTTAGAGCAGTTATATACTTTTGGTGATCCTTTAAGACACCCTGACTCTCGTGTTATTACTTGTGTATATTTTGCTCTTGTTCGTTATGAAGATGTTAAGGTCATGGCATCTGATGATGTTGCGTGGTATCCTGTTGATGAATTACCACCTTTAGCATTTGACCACAAAGAAATTATTGATTATACTCGTGCAAGGACAAGGTTGTCATTGCGTTCTTGCCCTGTTGCTTACCAATTATTGAAAGAAAAATTTACTCTTACTGAAATGCAAAGGGTTTATGAACTTATTATGGGTAAAGAACTGGATAAACGTAATTTCAGAAAAAAAGTTTTAGGTACGGAAGGTCTTATAGAGTTAGATGAATATACAAAAGCTTCTTCAAAAAGACCTGCAAGATTGTACCAATACAGACAGTTACACACAGGCGATATGAAGTCATTTTTTATTGCAAATAAAGAGGATATATAATGTTATTAGCACTTGTTTGGATATTACAAATTGTTTCAGCACTATTATTGATAGTTTTAGTTCTTTTACATTCGCCAAAAGGTGATGGTATTGCCGCTATTGGTGGTGCTTCTCAGATGTTTTCTTCTCAAAAAAGTGCAGAAAAAGGTTTGAACAAATTAACGTATATTGTTTCAGGTATATTTCTTGTTTGTACATTACTTTTAGGTTTTGGCATTATAAAATAATTTATGAGATGGTATGAAAATAATAATGAGTTAAGTGAATTGCTTAATTTTGTTGAATCTCTGAATGAAGATGATAAGATTGTTATTTCTCAGCATCTTTTGCAAATTGTAGTTAATGAATGTAATATTAATATTGATAATGAATTGTCAAAATTTTCTCGTAATGACTATTCTTATCAGCGATGGTATGATGAAGTTTTAGACTTATCTACATCTTTAGAAATTTTAAAAAATTTACCTGATGCTCAAAAAGATTATGTTGTAAAAAGATTTTTGTCGGAAATTGTTATGTCTTATGCAAAAGAGGAACTGTAAGTTATGAAAAATGTGTTGGTAACAGGTGCATCAAGAGGTATAGGTAAAGCTATTTCACAACTATTGTTGTCAAATTATAATGTTTACGGTACAGCAAGAAATGAAACTTTATTAAAAGAGTTAAATTTATCGGATTATATAGTTTGTGATTTGTCAATCGAAGAAGATTTAAAGACGTTATCAAGATTTATTGTTGATAAAAATATAGATATTCTTGTTAATAATGCAGGGGAATATATTTATAATAAAATTGAAGATTATTCTTATGATAAAATAAGTGAAATTTTTAAAATTAATTCCATTGCTCCTGCTTTTTTAATTTCTGCTGTTGTACCTTATATGAAAGCGAACAGATGGGGTCGGATTATTAATATAGGTTCAATAAGTGGTGTTATGGGTGAAGCATGTGCAAGTATGTATTCAGCAACAAAGGCTTCGTTAATCGGCTTAACAAAGGCAGTTGCTTTAGAGTTGGCACAAGATAACATAACAATAAACACTATAAATCCGGGTTGGGTTGAAACGGAACTTGGCAACAGTTCTGTTGAAGACTCTGAATTTTCAAAAGATGAAATTATTGAATGCGTGCCTCAAAGGCGATTTGTTGAGCCAAGTGAAATTGCAGAAATGATAAAATACCTTATATCAGAACAAGCAAAGGGTGTTACAGGTCAATCAATAAATCTTTGTGCAGGATTAAGTGTTGGTTTTTAGATATGCTATTTTATAGCAGGAAAAGCATATATTTCGCCTTCATCGTTTCTCCAACGCATGTATCCTGTTTTTCCAATATTATTTTCAATTGATGTAATTAAAGCCCAATTACCTTTTATTACCGTTAATTTTACTTTTTTAGGATTGTCAATTCTTTGTATAACAGGAGAGTCATCAGTGGTTGAACCGTGAAGTTCTTTGACACTTTTAGGTGCATCTTTTAAAAAATAAAGTCCATATTTTCTTCCATAGATATTATAAAAACTTCTCCAAGTCATAAATCGGAATTCTTCTGTTGGAAGCCATCCTCTTAGATTTTTTTCTTTATTATATATTACTTCCGTCCATTCATCATTGTAGTCTGTAACTTTTACATAAGCAAGTTCCTTTGATTGAATAAATACGGTAAATAAATCTTCAGCACTTCCGCTTGTGCTGTTGAATGTTTTGTAATCCCAGTTTGCTTGATATACAATGTCGGCTTTTTTGCTAGGTGTTGCATACAAATAAAATCTTAGCGGAACTTGATATAATCCTATTACTTCGTTTTCGATATCAGATTTAGTGGCAGGCAATATATCGGCATTTACAGATATTGCAAATGTTATAAAAACTATTAAAAATAAAAATATGCGTTTTAACAATGTGTTACTCCCTAAATGATATTTCACTGTATGCCTTTTGTAGTCCTGTTTTTACTGCTGCCATTTGTTTTTCTATGATGTCTTCAGTAAGTGTAGCATTCTCATCTTGTAATTTTATTCTGAAAGCCAGACTTTTAAAGCCTTCTTTAATGTGTTCTCCTTGATAAACGTCAAATATTTCAGAACCCTTAAATAAGTTACTTTGTGCGGATTTTTTAATAACCTTTTGAAGTTCTGCATAGGTTACGCTTTCAGGAATAATAAATGCCATATCTCTTTGTACTTCAGGGTATTGAGGTAAGTGTTTAAAGTGTGGTATATTTTCGTGAACACAAGACAATATAGCATCCAAATTTACTTCAAACAAATATGCATCTTGATTTAATTTCATTTTATCTTTCAATAGCGGATGAATTTGTCCGAAGAAACCTATATCTTTTGCTTGTTTACCAAGCATAACTAATTTAGCGGTTTTATACGGGTGCATAAAATTAATATCTTCGCAA
>DFEL01000054.1 GCA_002369055.1 Cyanobacteria bacterium UBA3803 | reverse complement strand
CAATAAATAAAAAAGATTTATATTTTTTCATAAAAAAACCCCGATTTGCGGTTGTAATATCAACGCTAATCGTAATTTTGGGTTTGCTTTCATTGTTCGGTCTGCAACAAGAAAAATATCCTAACATTACACCACCTCAAGTTACAATATCAGCGTATTATCCTGGTGCAAGTGCTGCGGTTATTGAATCTTCTATTGCATCACTTCTTGAATCTCAGTTAAATGGTGTTAAGGATATGATTTATATGTCCTCTACAAGTTATGACGGTGCTTATACCTTAAATATATTTTTTAAAACAGGTACAGATAATGATATAAATTTAATGAATGTTCAAAATAAGCTTCAACAGGTACAATCACTTCTTCCTCAGGAAGTTGTCCAACAAGGGCTAACTGCCGAAAATAAAGTTGGCGGTGCAGGTGCTATTATCTTAAATTTGGGTTCAGAAAACGATTCTTGGAATCAACTTGATTTAACAAACTATGCAAATATATATGTTAAAGACGCAATAAAAAGAATTAACGGTGTTGGTTCTGTTAATGTATTTGGTGCAGATGATTATAGTATGCGTATTTGGCTTGACCCTGCAAAACTTGCAAGCTATAAAGTTAAAATTTCAGAAATCAGAAATGCAATTACAAGCCAAAATGTTCAAATTTCAACAGGTGCTTTGGGTGATCAACCAACAGATGCAAATCCAAGTTTAAAGCTTTCTCTTTTAACAAAAGGGAGATTACAGACTCCTGAAGAATTTGGCAATATTGTGGTACGTTCAAATTCTGACGGTTCAAAATTAAAGCTTAAAGAACTTTCCAGAGTTGAATTGGGTGCAAAATCTTATTCAATGTTCGGTATTGTTCATACAAAACCTGCGGCTTTAATTCAAGTAATGCCGCTTCCCGGTGCAAATACCGTTGAAATATGTAATGATATTTATAAAACAATGGACGAGCTTTCGGGAACATTGCCTGATTCTTTAAAACTTGATATTATGATGGATAGTTCGACTTTTATTAATGAATCAATGTCTGAAGTTGAATTTACTATTCTTTTAACATCTTTAATCGTAATTTTAATTATATTTGTGTTTTTAGGTGATTTTAAAGCAACCTTAATTCCCTGTGTAACTATTCCCGTATCTTTAGTCGGTACATTTATTGCCTTAAAGGTTTTAGGGATGTCGTTGAATCTTTTAACCTTGTTTGCTCTTGTACTAGCTGTTGCGGTAGTAGTAGACGATGCAATTGTTGTAATTGAAAACGTAAAACGGCATATTGAGGACGGTAAATCTGCTCTTGAAGCAACTCAAATCACTATGGGTGAAGTTGGCGGTTCTCTTATAGCGATGGCAGCCGTTCTTATGGCGGTATTTGTTCCAATGTGCTTTATGAGTGGTCTATCAGGTACTATGTATAAACAATTTGCTGTATGCATAGCAGTTTCAATAGCATTTTCAGCCGTTTGTGCATTGTCGCTTTCTCCTGCAATGTGTTCTATTTTATTAAAAATTTCCAATAAAAAGAAAGAAAAAAATAAACATGAATGGATAAAAATTGCTGAAGAATACATTAACAGCATTCTTGCAATTTTTAATGAAAAATTTGATAAATTAACCAATTATTATGTTGATGTTGTTAAAAAATTTGTTTATGACAAAAAACTAACAATAATAACATATATTTCTATTGTACTTTTAATGTTAGGTTTATTCAAAATTATTCCAACTGGCTTCATTCCTGATGAAGATCAAGGGATGTTAATATCTGTTGTAACCCTTCCTGACGGTGCATCTTTAAACAGAACGAAAGATGTTTGCCTTAAATTTATAAAAGCAATAGAAGATATAGAGGGTATTGATAGGAATAGAGTTATTGCATTTGGCGGCTTTGGACCTTCTAACCAAGCAAATATTGTTATTCAATTAACCGAATGGGACGAAAGAAAAGTAAATCCGGTTGATTGGGTTATTCGTAAAATTCAAGGCAGACAAACAGACCTTTCTCACAATGGAATTTTAGATGAAATTTATAAACGTACAGCAGATATTAATGAAGCGTCAATATTTACTTTATCACCTCCTGCAATAGATGGTTTGGGTATGATGGGCGGATTTGAATATCAGCTAATGTCAACAGGTAATGCAAGTATACAGGATATTGCAGCATTTGCGGAAGAATTTATTGCAAAAGCTAATCAAGATCCTGCATTACAAAATGTTTATACACAATTTCAAGCGAATGTTCCTCAATATCAACTCGATATAGACTATGAAAAGGCTCTGGCACAAGGAGTTGATATATCAGAACTTCATGACACTTTGTCTTCAACTGTATCTTATTCGTACATAAATGATTTTAATAAATTGGGTAGAATATTCAAAGTATTTATGCAGGCAGAAGGAGATTATAGAAATAAAATCGAAGATTTGCATAAAATATTTGTGATGAATACAAAGGGTCAACCTGTTCCTATAATGACAATGATTACGCCGAAACAAACCGTTGGTGCTGTATCTATTACACGGTTTAACCAATTCCGTTCGGCTCAAATTCAGGGTGCACCCGCAAATGGTAAGTCTTCAGGTGATGCGATGAAGGCAATGCAAAATTTATCAAAGAAAATTTTACCGAGAGATTACACATTTGCTTGGTCAGGAACGTCTTTGCAAGAAAAAGAATCTTCAGGACAAACAGGACTTGTTGTCGGATTTGCGTTATTATTTGTTTATTTATTCCTTGTTGCATTGTATGAAAGCTGGATGATACCTGTTGCAGTACTTTTAATTTCACCTGTTGCGATAGTTGGAGCTTTAATATTCCAATTAATGATGGGACAGGCTTTGGATTTATATTCACAGGTTGGTTTGATTACTTTGATTGGTCTTGCGGCAAAACAATCTATTTTGATTGTTGAATTTGCAAAAGAAGAACACGAAGCACATGGTTTAACTATTCAAGATGCAGCAATTAAGGCTTCGATTTTGAGATTTAGAGCGATTATGATGACAGAGGCAGCATTCATTTTAGGTATTTTGCCTTTACTGTTTGCTTCAGGTGCAGGTGCAAACAGCCGTATTTCAGTGGGTTCAACTGTAATCGGCGGTATGATTGTGGCAGCAACTTTAGGTACCGTTTTAACTCCTGCGTTTTATGTGATAGTTCAAGATGTAGTTGATAAGTATTTTAATAACAAAAGAGAAAAAGATGATGAAATTGTATAAAAAGATTGTTTTAATATTATTTATTTTTACTTTAATGGCACAATGTTCTTATGCCATAACAGAAACTAAAGAAGATGCGAAAAAAAGTGCAAATATAGAATATACAAACGAAATGCATTCTGTTTTTTCGTTAAAAGATTGTGTAAATATTGCAATAGAGCATAATCCCAGCATAAAATCTTCAATATATAACGAACAAGTTTATAAATCAAAAATAGGACAAGCATGGGCTAATTTTTTCCCTGAATTAAGTGCAGGTCTTCAAGTTTCAAGAACAGGTGACAGATATAGCGGCAGTAGATCTCCTTATAGAAATATGTCATATACAATGGGTTATGTTCCAAATGTATCTGCTGATATGCTGATTTTTGATTTTGGTAAAACAAAAGCAATGGCAGATTACGCAAAAAGAACTTATGAATCTAAACAAGAAACAACAAAAGAAAATATAAACTCAATTATATATAATATAAAAAATGCTTATTTTAATATTCTTTTTGCTCAGGCTCAGGTTAGGGTATATGAAGATACGGTAAAAGATTATGAAATGCAATTAGCTCAAGCAAAAGCATTTTATGATATTGGTAAAAAAGCAAAAATTGATGTTGTAACAGCAGAATACAATCTCGGAAAGGCAAAATTAAATTTAGTAAAAGTAAAAAATGTATTACAAGTGGCACGTGTACAGCTTTCAAAGATTATGGGTATTCCGGAATACACTAATTATGAATTGTCCGATGAATTAATTTTAAATGCTTTTGATGCAGAATTTGAAAAATTAATAAAAACAGCCTATGATGTAAGACCTGAATTAATTGCATCAGCAAAAATTGTTGATGCCGCAAAAATGAATTTAAGAGCTAAAAGAAGAAATTACACTCCGGATTTGGGTGTTTTTGGTAATTATAAATTTGGTATGAGTAATGATTATAACTTAAGTTCCGGACAAGTCGGTGTCGGATTAGAATATTCAGGACTGAATATAATCAGAGTTAAAAAGCAGATAGATGAAGCAAAAGCTCAATATAATAAATCCATTGCAGATCATGAAGATATAAAAAATACGATATATTTAAATGTTAAAAAGAATTATATGGATTTACAAACAGCAAGAGAATCAATAGTTATTGCTAAACTGGCATTAGATGAAGCGAAAGAGCAATATCGCCAGGTAACAGGCAGATATAAAGCAGGAGTTAGTAATGCAATAGAGTTGAAAGATGGTGAAAATACATATTTAAATGCAAGATTAGATTTTTATAATGCTCTATTAAATTACAATACAACAGCTGCAAGTCTGGAACGTGAAATAGGATTGCCTCTGACTGTTAAAGAAGAAAAAGTTATAAACATCAATAAGGAAGATTTATAGAAAATTTTGTTATGAAAAAAGTACTTAAAATAACATTTTATTTAATATTTTTATCAGTAGTAATTGTATATTTTGGAATAGTTTTTTTACTGCCGCAAGCGGTAAACAGTAAAATAGCCATAAATAAGCTTCAATCATTAATTTATAGCAAAACTAAAATACAAACAAATATTAAAGGTTTAAAATTAAAAATATCTCCTAAACTTATTTTTGATTTAAACATTGATAGTATTGATGCAAAAAATAATAATAATGTTTCTGTTGTAAATATTAAAAATCTTTCTTTAAAACACGAATTATTGCAAAATCATTTAAAACTAATAAGTGCTGATAATATATTTATTGACGGTGATTATTTTAAACAATTCAAAAAAGAAAAGAAAAAGAAGAACAAAAATAACTTTAAATTAAGTAATATTCCTGAAATTCATATACAAAAATTTACCTTAAAATCTGATAAAGTAAGTATTTATGTAGAAAATACAGATACGAACGATAGTTTTATAAATTTAAAAGCAAAAATTAATACTCCATTTTTAAAAGAACCGGTAAAATTAGGTGAGTCAGGTTCTTTGCAAGTTATAGAAAATAAACTTAAAGCAAACAAATTTAAAGTAACATTGGGAAATTCGCACTTATATTTAGATGGAATACTTGTTGACGAAAATAAAATTCCAAACTTCGATATAAATGGTGAAACACTGCCTGTATCCGAACTTATGCCTGTAATACTAAAACTTCAAAAATCACAAGATGCTTCTAAAAAGTTCATTGAAAATTTCAAAAATTTTAAAGGAACTGTTAATGTAAATCTAAAATTTAATAAAGATGGTTTATGGGGAACATGTATTGCTGATAACTTAAGTGCAAATGCTGTATGGTTTGATATTCCTTTATATTTTAAAGATGCAGTTTTTAATTTTAGAGGTCAAAAAGTGGACTCGATTGCTGAAGGTATATTAGGAAAAGAAAAAGTTATTCATACTCTTAATATTACAGATTTGTTAAACCCTACTAAGAAATTAGTTATAGGAACAATGAAAACAACTCTTACCAAAAAATTCGATTATGTTCCGAACCTTACTGTGCTAAACTCTGTTAATATTAATTTAGTTTATAAGATAAAAGAAAGAAAGCCTGATGTATATTATGATATAGATATTCCCGTAAAAAGTGATTTAATTTATAATTCTTATTATTTAGGATTAAGAGATTATAAAAGAAAAATACACGCTAATACCTTCAAAGATAATAACGATTTATATTTAAAAGAATATAAATATTCTTATTCAAACTCTAATAAAGAAAATATTATTATTCGCGGTGATGGTTTATTTGTAAAAAATATAGATAAACTTGACCCTGATAAATTTATTCCTCAATACATAACCTGTTATACAAACGGATATGCACCAATTTCCGTTACGGGTTCATTTGGAGAAAAAGTAAGAGGCGGAGAGTTTAACGGTAATTTAAAATACGATTTCAAAAATAATCAAGTTTTGGGAACTTTTGATATAGTGCATGCAAGACATAAAGCATTTCATATTGAAAAAGCTCATGTTGTATCCCAAAATGGCATATTTAATGTTACATCAAACGGATTTTTTAAAGGTGAAAAATATTCAACAGAATTGAAACTTAAAAATAATATTTATGGTGAAACACTAATTTATGATATGAAAATGTTTTTAGATAAACTTATTCTTGAAACAACATCTGCTGCAAACAAAAAGAACAGAAAAATAAATCCTGATGATATAGCCAAAAAAGTTCGTGATTCTGCAACCACAATTAATAATTTGGAAATAGCGATTAATGAAATTAAAAGAGATAAATTTATACTTCAAAATGTAAAACTGATAGGAAGTATGAAGAATAACATCTTTAATTTTAAAATGAAAGAACTGAATTTTGCAGACGGAATAATAAATGCAAATGGTATTTATGATTTTGCGAAAAATACATCAAAAATTACATTTGAAGCTAAAAATATCAATTCAAATAAAGTAGCAGAGATGACATTAAATCTTCAAAATCAAATAGAAGGTATTGCAAATGCAAAGGTAGACCTTAATGCAAAAGATATGTTTAAGTTTTTAGATATTCATTGCGTATTTGATATAAAAGAAGGATTTTTGCCAAAACTTGGTGATACCGAATTTATGATGAAAAATGCAAAATATAAATTGTCTGAAATAACAAATTTTGATTTAACACAAAAAGATTTAATGAAGGATGATATAAAAGGTTCCTTTGATGTTCATAATACTGAAATAAAGAATATAAATATTACTACATGGCATGAATTATCTGCAATCTATTTAGAAGGTAATTATGAAATGGAAAAACAATATGCAGATTTGGAATTATTCTGGAATTATAGCAAAGAAGCACCTAAAGGTATAAGAATATTCAGTATACCATTAAGCTTAATTTTAAAAGTAGTATTTAGACCTGAAAGAACAAGAGAAATGTATAAGTCAAAAATATCAAAAATTCCTAAAATTAATGCAGCCGAAAACTGCTCAAATTATTATAGAATAAAGCTTAAAGGGGATATAAATAATAACAAAGTTGACCTAATATTAAAAGAAATCAGATAATGAGGTTAAATGTTTAATTTATTCCAAGTCTTTGTATTATTCTTAAAATTACAATATATATAAAGAACAAAAAGCACAGGCTTGAACTGATTGAGCCTACTAAAAAATATTAAAGGCTTTATTAATATATTTTCAGTAGTATATAAGTATATAAGTTTTATGATAGAATAATCAGTATGAACTTAAATAAAAAAAGAATAGAATTTATTGATATTATAAAAGGGTTAGCCATAATTCTTGTAGTTATAGGTCATACAAGTCCGGACAAAACAGAAATTTTACCCTATAAATCTCTTATCTATGCTTTTCACATGCCATTGTTCTTTATTATTTCAGGTATGTTTGTTGCAACAAATAGAGAAAATTATTCTTTGCAAACACTAAAAGATTTTCTGCATAAAAATTTTATTGCACTAATTGTACCATTTCTGATTTGGGGTATAATTTATATGAATTTTTCTTACACAAATATATTATATTTATGTTTTGGCTCTTGGATTAATTTTGTACATATTCATACCTTATCATCTTTATGGTTTATTATTGTACTTTTTGTAGCAAGAATTTATCTTGAATTGTTTTTTATGTTGATAAATAAATTAAAGCTAAAAATAGAATATGCCGTTTTAGTTACAATTCCTATTTTCTTTATGTTAGGTTTTTGTTTACCTCATCATAACGATATATCAACACAAAACGGAAATTTTTTAAGCTACGATATAGCATTTGTTGCCGCAGGTTTTATGCTTATTGGCTCACTTATAAAACCTTACATAAAAAAACTTACGGAAATTAAAAATTTATATTTAATACCATTAACAATATTTTTATTTATACTGTTTGCAATAGGTTTTAGTTTAACAAATTATACACATGAGTTTGCACTAATGGCAAATGCAACTTACACAAATCTGCATACGTTTTTGTTCAATGCCCTAACCGGAAGTTTTAGCCTTATATTAACAGGTATTTTAATATATAAAATTCCTATCAAAAAACGCATACTTAATTTTTTAGGAGAAAATACTTTAGGCATTTTTTTGGTGCATAGACATATCGTTGTTGCGTTTTTAACTTATTTACAAACAAATACAATATTAAATCGTTTTTGCATAAATACAATTATAACAATAGTTTCATTAATTATTTCTTCTTTGCTCGTTATATTAATAAATAGATATGCTCCTATAA
The DNA here is from genome assembly GCA_002369055.1 of Cyanobacteria bacterium UBA3803. Classification (GTDB taxonomy): domain Bacteria; phylum Cyanobacteriota; class Vampirovibrionia; order Gastranaerophilales; family Gastranaerophilaceae; genus UBA6984. The sequence goes on along the minus strand of DFEL01000054.1, from coordinate 2,286 downwards.
TGTTTGGTAAATTAAATAATACTCTGCAAAAAAATTAAAAAAGAGCATTCAAATTGCCAAATAGAAATATAAAGGTAATTTATAATGTTTAATATTTTATTTATTAAATATAACAAAAAGAGTTACAATAATATGCTTTATTATAATAATTCAGGATTGTTTTCTTTATAGTATGCGTGAACCATTTTTCTTAAGAAATCTAAATCCAATTTCCAATCAAGAACTTCTTTACCCAAAGCCTCTATAACATTTGAATTATCAAAAGTTATATTTGATTTAAAATATGGTAATAAATCATCAAGCATACGTTGAACCAATTTTTCTTCTTTTGACGGGTCTTCAACAGTATCAACTAACTCAAGTCCTGTTGTTTTTAACGCTTCACAAACAGCAGTTGCAATCATTTGTGTTGAAACAGGAGACATGCCTGTTAGGTGATATGTCTTATTGCAAACAGGCAGAACAAATAATTTTGCAATTGTTTGTTGAACATAGTCTTGAGGAACAAAGTAAATTTTGTCGGATGTTCCTGCTGCAAGTCGCAATTTTGTGCTGAAAGGTCCATTTAAAGGTAAATTTGCTTTCTTACAGCCGTTTATTTTTACACGTGCCAAAAATTCAAGAATACGGTAAAACGCAAGAGGTTTTCTTATTACGCCGTCAGAAAGTCTGCCAACAATAATTGAAGGACGATATATTGTATAATCAAATCCTGATTCTCTTACAAGTTTTTCACTATCAAATTTACTTCTTTCATAAGAATTGTTCCAGTCTGTTGCCGGCATAGAATCTTCCATAACCACACCGTCAGTTTTTCCTGCAACATAAGCTGTTCCTACATAATGGAAAGTTTTTAAGCCCAGTCTTTTAGCAAGAGATAAAGCAGATTGTGTTCCATAAAAGTTTGTATTATAAGTTTTCTTGTTAGGATCTTTTCCTAAATTTACACTTGCTGCACAGTGGAAAAATGTATCATAAGGTCCTTTTGCAGCCATTTCATCCGCAGGGAAATTTTCTAAAGTACCTTCAATTATTTCAATTTGTGAAAGCAAGGCGTCAGCATCATCTTTACCATCCATTTCGCATTGTTCTTTTATTGTTTCTTTAGTTCTTTCAATTCCTGATTTGTTACCGAAACTTCTACAAAGAGATACAATTGTGTAATCCGGATTGTTTCTTAATAAATTAGTCGCAAATCCTGCACCAACCAATCCGGTGATGCCAGTCATAAGTATCCTCATTTTTCTCCTAACGTTATAATTCAAAATCTTTTTTCATTCTGTATTCATATTATAATAAAATTCTTATCATGGCAAATTAAAAATATTTTATTTTAATAATTTGTATTACAATTAAATATAAAGGAGTAAATTAAAATGAAAAATATAGCTATAATAACAGGTGCAACAGGCGGATTTGGAAGAGAATTTATTAAGCTTTTGTTGAAAAAAGATAATATTGATGAAATTTGGGCAATTGCAAGAAATAACGATAAGTTATTAAATCTTATAAGTGAATTTGGCGATAAGATTAAAATTTTTTCTTATGATTTATCAAATTTAGATTGCATAAAAAATTTTCAAACAAAATTAAATGATGAAATAAAAATAAAGTATCTTGTTAATAATGCGGGTTATGCAAAATTTTGTTCTTATGAAGATTTAAATGTAGAAGAATCTTTAAATATGATAAATTTAAATATTTCTTCCGTTGTTGCAATGGGGCTTATTTGTGTTCCGTATATGGACAAAGGCAGCAGAATTATAAATATTTCTTCTCAATCATCATTTTTACCTTTGCCATACCTAAATATATATAGTGCAACAAAAGTTTTTGTAAGACATTATTCCAGAGCATTAAACGTTGAATTGAAGGATAAAAACATAACCGTTACTACTGTATGTCCGGGTTGGATGAAAACAAATTTGTATGATGTGGCAAAAGTAGATAGTGCAAAGAAAGTAGTAAAAAGTTTTGACGGTATAACAACGCCTGATAAAGTTGCCAAAAAAGCATTAGAGGATGCGGATAAAGGAAAAGCACTTTCAATATACGGATTTTTCTCAAATGCAACACACATAGCAGGAAAATTATTACCTCAATCATTATTGATGAAATTCTGGAATTTATCTCAAAAATTTTAATAAACTATTAATAGAATAATAAAGCACAATTTAAGCATTTATTGCTTTCAAAATGTTCATAATACAAAAATCGCACTGTGGTCAATTTTTCTAAAGACAATTTTTGCGGTTTCATTAACCATTGCATGGTACAGTGTAGATG
>DFEL01000033.1 GCA_002369055.1 Cyanobacteria bacterium UBA3803 | reverse complement strand
ATGTTGAATTTTTGTTTTGATGTGAACTTTTAAAAGTTTTTGCAAAAATTTGACTTTTATAAATTTATTATTAAATAAATAGTACGAACAGATGAGTAAATAAAATGCAAAATACTCCATAATATGATTGTGAGAGTGTAATTATGCCTTTTGTTTACAGACTGCAAAAAGTACTTGATTTTAGAATTCGTAAAAAAGAAGAACAATTGATGGTTCTTCAAAAAGCACAACAGGCTTTATTTGAAGCCGAAGCGGAAATTCAAAGAAACAACGAGGAAATTGTCTTAACAAAGCAAGCACAGCGACAAGCCGATTTTACAATGATGGAGGCTTATGATACTTATCTTCATCACCTATGGGAAAAAGGCGAACAGTTAGAGCTTATTCGACAAGAAAAAGAACAAATTGTACAGCAAGAGGTTCAAAAACTGGTTGAATTAGAACAGGCGGTAAAAGTTCTTGAAAAGCACAAAGAAAAAAGTAAAGATGCTTATGTCGCAGAACAAAAAACCGCAGAGTTGAAAAATATGTCGGAACTCGGTGTTCAAAGATATTTTCAACAATCAAGAGAAGCAAGAGAAGAACAAGAACTATTAGAACAGTATCAGAAAGACTTAGAGGATGAACATGGATATTAAAGCAACTCAATTAAAAAATAATACCCAAATAAAAGAAACAGCATCAAGTTCCGTAAGAACTCCGGCAAAAGTTACGGAAGAAGGTAAATCTTTTGTTGACGCAATGGCTGATTTACCAAAAATTGATACTGAAAATTCAGTAGTACAAAAAAATGTGACTGAAATTGATACTAATAAGAATGTTGAAAATAACAGCAAAAGTTTTGAATTTGTTTCAAAAAACGAAAAAGAATTTAATTGCAATGTTGACCAAAATAAAAAATTAATGACTGCTCAAGAAAGGCAAGAAAAGCACAGAGTTGCAGAAAAAGAACTTGTCGATGAAATTGTTTTGATGAATAACAAACATAATTCAGAAATTAAAAACACAGATAAAAATGAATCTATCAAATCAGAAATTGTTACTGTTCAAAAATCTGATAAACAAGTTGATGTCGAAAAATTTGAGGTTCTGTCAGATACAAAACCTGTCAGCAAACCTGAAAATGTGCATATTGAAAATAACAATATGAAATCGGAAATACCTCAAAATGAAAATATATTAACAATTTCAGAAAAAGAACTTCCTCAAGATAACTTTGAAATTGCAAAATCTGATATTAAAAATAATGAAGTTGAGTTATTGCAACAAAACACCGTTGAACTTGAAATTTTAAAAATTGCAGATGGTGAAGTTGAAGAAACCTTGTTGCCAGATAAAAATATAAAAGCAGAAGTTTTTCCGAAACCTGAAATCTTGGAAAAATTTGAAGAACCAAAACTTATTGAAAATGAAATAAACGCTGCTTCGGAAATGGCAGTAAAAGATGATAAAGTAGATGTTATTGTTAAGCCTGTAAAAGAGGAAATAAGCAAAAATGATAAAAATGTTATTTCAAAATCTATAAAAACTGTTGAAGAAGTTTTACCTGAAAAAACAGACAATAAACCTTCAAAAGTGGAAAAAACAGATGTACAAAAGCAAGATAGCGTAAAAATTCAAAATACTGATGAAGTAAAAACAAGCGTAATTGCAGAAAATGAGGTTGTTCAAGAAGTTAAATCATTTGAAAAACCTGAAAAAGTTGCATTTGTAGAAAATCTTATTAATCAAAACAAAATTGATGAAAAGAAAGATTTAAAAGGTGACAAACCAACAATAAGCAAAATTTCAAACATAAAAAAAGATGTACTTAATGAAGTTGAAAATGTCGGAAAAGTTAAAGATATTGCAGACGAAACAAAAGTAAATGCAGTTGAAATGAGACCTGCTGTACCTCAAGATATCAAGGTTATTAAAATGGAAGTTATTAATCCTTTGGCTGAATTGAACAATTCCATGAACACAAACAAAACATCTGATATCGTTAAATTTATTGACGCAAATTTATCAACAGATACGGTAAAAACTGCAAAGTCTCGTTCAACAAAATCATCGGAAGCAGCAAAAAAATCTTCTGAAAAATCAATTAAAATGACAGAAGCGGATGCAAAATTCTTTAATAATTTGATAGAAGTAAATCAACAAGTTATTGAAGGTACAAAAACCGCAGACCAAACAAATAATAACTTATTAAAAGATGTTGAAGCGGCAAAATCTGCACAAGTATCAAAAACATTGTTGAATGCTTTGAAAGAATCACAAGAAACGAATAAAGCTTTCCGTGTAGACTTTGATAAAGATATTTCGGTTGTTCTCAGAGTAAATAAAGACGGACAAATATCAGCAGAATTTATACCGGGAGATGAAGCGGTAGAGCAATACTTAAAAGCAAATATACCATTATTAAAACAAAAATTTTCAGATGAAGGTTTAGATTATGACAATCTGTCATATCGCCAACATAAGAAAGATAACGAGGAAAAAGAAAGACAAAACAAAGGTAATAAAAAGGAGAACGGCTATGAATGATTCATTTGTAACAGCGCTTAATACGCAAAAAACAACTACCGAATGGATGAATGCTCTTGCAACAAACATGACAAACATGTACACGCCGGGCTTCAAAGAAAATAAAGTTAATTTTAAAACTTTTTTAGGCGGTGCCGTTTTAGATACTTGTGATAAGAACTTTGGACAAGGTAAATCTACACCGGGTACAGCAAATGCAAACCTTTTCTTAGAAGGTGAAGGTTTCTTTGTTACACGTACAAACGAAGGTAAAATAGTTTATACAAGACACGGTGAATTTGATTTTGACGCAGAAGGTGTTTATAAAAACAAAGATGGTTTCACTGTTCAAGGTTATATTTTGAATGATAAAGGTGAAATTATGGCAGGTACAAAGTCTTTAAGTGCAGACCTTTATGAAGAAACAATTACAAAAGGCGGTGCTTTAGATGTACCTACAACAAATATTAAATTATGGATTGACCCGAATAATGGTAAATATCTGGGTAAATACGACGATTACGAAATTAAAAATGACGGTACATTGTATGGTAAAGCTGATGGCGGTAAAAAAAGAGTTCCGTTATATAAAATCGCAACAATGAGTTTCCATAATAAAAATGGTTTATACGAAATTAAAGACGGTCAATACGTTGAAACTCAAGAATCAGGACGTCCTGTGTTGGGTCGTGGTGAAATTCGTTCAGGCTTGTTAGAATTATCAAATGTTGGTTTTAAAGATAATATTGCAAACTACCAACAAGCAAAAGTTCAAATGGAGCTTGCAAATAAATTGATTTCATCTCAAAAAGAATTATTACAAGAAGCAATCAGATTGGTTGCACAATAGTAAATGAAGTAATATTCTTCGTAGTAGAGTTAGTTTGCTGAAAATTACAGTAAACGGGTGGATTTATTTTTTTCCCCCCGTTTACTGTGGCAAAATTTAAAAACAGAAGACGATTTTAGAGTAAATTCAAGTACAAGAGGGTTTAACAGACGCCCTCTTTTTCTTTTTATATTTTACTTTAAATTTTTATTTTTATTTAAAATAGCATGTTGAAAAATATGTAAAAGCATGGCATAATGTTGTGGTGTTACACTAAATGAGGTATAGATATGAAAAAAATTTTATCTGCCCTATTGTCAGTATTAATGCTTAGTTTTAACTTTTTGCCTGCATTTGCAGCAGTTAAATCTGTAAACGACATTAAATCAAATTATTGGGCTTCAAAAGAAATCAATTTTGTTGTTGACAAAGATATTATGTCAGCAGATGCAAAAGGGTACTTTAACCCTAACAACTCGGTTACACGTGTTGAATTTGTGCATTCATTATTAAAAGTTCTTTCAAATGATAATTTAAATGTCAGAATAAAAAATCAATTTACGGATGTTTCAAATTCAGATGGTTATTATGCAGACGTTTTACGTTCTCAACAGTTAGGTCTTGTATATGGATATCCTGATAATACATTTAAACCAAACAGAGTTTTATCAAGAGCAGAAGTTACTTCAATTATGAGCCATATTACTAAAGATGCTGTAACTGACACAAGTGTTTTAAAAAGATTCAGTGATTATGTTGCAATTCCTGCTTGGGCAAAATCTGCTTATGCAAAGGCTATTTCTTATGATTTATACGTAAATTATCCTAATGCAAGCGTTTTAAATCCGCAAAATGACTTAACAAGAGCAGAAGCAGCAGTATTATTGTATAAATTATACCAAAAACTTAATCTTGTTAAACCTCAATACAAAAATAATTCAGAAAGAGTTTTAGGTACAGAACACTTACAAGTTACGGATAAAGCACCTTGTAATGCGGTAACTATAACAAATTTAAGAAAAATTATATTAAAGGATAATGTTTTAAGAATTGCCTTTGATGAAAGATATTGGTCAAAAAAATCAAATGCAGGTGACATTGTTCATTTTGTGTTTGAAGAAGGTGCATATACAGAAGAAGGTACTCTTGTAATCCCTCAAGGTTCAAAATTGGTTGCTGAAGTAACTCACATTCAAAAACCAAAATGGTTCAATAAAAACGCAAGAGTTTCTATGAAATTTAGAGAATTAACTTTACCAAACGGAAAAACTTATGCAATTGATGCTGATCCGTTTACAAAAGACGGTACATTGAAAGAAGGTCCGTGGATGACATTTGGTAAAATCTTAGGCTGGACGGTAGGCTTGGGTGCAATTGGTACAGGTGCAGGTATAGGTTTTGCATTTATTCCAAATCCTGCGGTAATCGGTCACGGTATTGCAATCGGTACACCTATCGGATGCGGTGTTGGTCTTATTCTTGGATTTGTTACACCGGGTTTACATTACAGAGCTAAATGTGGTGAAGATATTTTGATTATCTTAAATGATGATACAAGTATTGATAACTAATAATAGTTAGTAAAAATCAGGCGGTTTTCGTTTACGAAAACCGCCTTTTTTAATATAATCCTTAAATACTGCCTTATAGATTAATATATTTATGCCTTTATGGATATAGTAAAAATTCTTTTGATAAATAAAATATAAAAGTATAGTAAATGAGATTTTAATTAATCAAAAGGAGAATTATTATGAAGAAATTAGTAATGGCAATAGCTTTGACTATGGCATTGGCAACAAGCAGTGCTTATGCAGGTTGTGGTTGTCCTGTAAAAAATGATGATTGCGGTTGTCAAAAACCAAAATGTGAAAAAAGATGTGACAAGCCAAGTTGTGCAGAATGTGCAGAAAGGGCAAAAGAATGTTTTTCAAGTTGTCGTGATCAAAAGAGAGAAGAACTATATTGCAGATTAAATTTAGATACTTGCCAGCGTGAACAGGCAATGGATATTGAAGAAAAATATGAATCTGATTTAGAATGTATACATGACAAAATTAAAGCTGACCATAAATGTTTATGCGAAACTTTGGGTGAATCTTGTTTAGATAAAGGTGCAGTAAAAGACAGAGAAAAAGTTTTAAAAGAAGATTTTAAAGATTTAAAAGCCAAATTAAAATGCATGGATAAAGAATTTAAATCAATTTTAAAATGCGAGCAAAAATCTGAATACAGAAAAATCAAACGTGAAATGAAATACAGATTGAAACATGCAAGAAAATACTGCTGCAAACCAAAATGTAAATGTTCTTGTGAAAAATAAAATTTATTAAATATATGCTTGAAATGCACGGTATTGCCGTGCATTTTTCATTGTAACATATCTTAATAAATAGTCGAAGAAAAAAGCAATTTTTTATAAAAAAATAACTTAAATAAGTATAAGGATATTGAAGAAAAGATGACAAACGGTTTAACAGCAACAACAAACTTCATAGTTCAAAAAATAGATAAGAACATGGTAGATTCAGTTACAAATGCAATTTTTCAACGTGCAGCATCAAAGTCTTCACAAGCAGTAGAAGCATCTTCTGCTAATAATGCATATAATACAGATGTTTATAAAACAACAGTTCAAAATGATTTAATGACTGAAGCAAGAGCAGCATTAACAAAATCAGCAAATCCTTTTGCAGAAAGTATTTTTAAATCAGAATCAGCAAAAGCAGCTGCTTCAACAAATGCAACTGAAGTACAAGCAGGTGCAAAGGCTATTTCAAATAATGCATCAAGAGTAAACACTCGTGCAAAAGTTTCAGACTCATTTGCATTGCAAAATGGAATGTTTACATCTGCAATTAGAGAATCAATGATGATTCAAGCAAAAGAACAAATTGCTAATAATAATGACTTAATGTCAAGATTGCAATTTTTAAATGCAAAAAAGGCAGTAAGTGCATATCCTGCAAAGCAATTTTAATAAAATTTTATACTCTCTCTCTTAAT
>DFEL01000039.1 GCA_002369055.1 Cyanobacteria bacterium UBA3803 | reverse complement strand
ACATAATCAGGCGGTAATTTAAACTTTACTGTTAATTCACCAAAAACAGGCTCTATTTTATCCCATTCGTAAACTTGAGATATACACCACAATTCCAATTCAGATAAAAACAATGTACAAAAATCAGCTTTATATAATTTACCAAAAGCAAATTTTCCGTTAACTTCGCTATCATGCCAACCTTTTTCACGTATATAATTTTCAGCTTCTACATTCAATAAATTTTCAGTATATTCAATACTCTTTACTTTTGTTTTAAATTTTCCACTAGGTATTAATGCAATTTGCCATTTGTCAAAACAACTATCTTTTTTCAATCTTATGTTTACAAAATTAAATGCTGCATGAAAAGCACATTCAAAAGGCTTATGATAGTTACTCAAAACATCATCAATAGACTTATCTAAAACTAAATCAATTGCATTTTTTAAAGTCCTATTTTTCACAACAGCAAAATCAATCGGAATATATCTACCATTTATAAAAGCATGATGCATACTTGTAACATCTAAACTAGCCACATTCTCTAGTAATCTATTTGCAGCAACACCACTTGTAAAAGTAAAACCACCCCTAAAACAGCATTTTCTTAATGCATATTGTTGATAAGTTTTTGGTAATTGTTGACAACAAGTTTTTTGAAACATCCATAGCAAAGACATTTCTTTTCCATTTTGTTTCTTTACTCTTATTTGACCTATCTTCTTTTGTGCCATTTGTCTAACTAAAGACGTTTTTGTAATTACCTTTAAACCTAAATCACTTTGTTGTAACCATTCATTAGCATTCAATAAATAACTAAGATATGCGGGAATTACTTGTACGTCACGTTTTGCATAAAACAATTCTTCTTCAGTTAATTTTGTTTCTTTAGTTCTAATTAGTGAATAATCCCAATCACCTTTAGCTTTTGGAATTCCACAAGTTTCACCCATTGCAGCTAATCCACGCATTTCTAAGTGAAAACAATCCCAAAAACGTAACACTGTTTTATCATTCATTTTTAAATCCAAAGTATACACATTTGTTGAACTTTGCGCGTTTGCAGTCATTTCATATTCCATATTCAAATCGTATAACAACGTTTGCAAATCGAACATTAAATTATAAGCACAGATAATCGGTATACAATTTGCTTTAAAACCAAAATCAATTAATTCTTGTATAAATTCAATGGCTTCTTCTTCAGTTCTTTTGAAAATAATTTTATCGTTTTCATCAATCTTATATGTTTTCAAATCAACAAAACGTAAATCATTAAAGATATATAATATGGTAAATGCGCGACTGTCTTTACCTATTCCGTAATTAGTTGTTTCTGTATCGAAAGATGCACATATAACATATTGCTTATCCATGTCTACGCTTAAATCTATTTGAAGTTCTCATACGGATATTCTTTATTGCTTCGCCACCACTCGGACTAGAATTATCGTCTGATGCTTCATCGTTTTCATCAGCTTCCATTTCTTCCTTATAAATCTTTCTTAATTCATCTAAATCAATATTTGTTCTAACGTAATTCAACCATTCTTCAAAAACTTCTTTATCTTCAAAACCAAACTCTTTAAAATCTAATTCTTTATTAACAATTAGTTTATAAACCTGCTCTAAACTAGTCAAACCAAATTCGTTCATTATGGCTTCATTACGTCTTTCATTTGCATTTGTAGAATCCCAAATCCATTGCGTAGCTGCGTAAAATGCATGTGTTTCTTTCTTCTCTAATATGCTTAAACCATTCTTTTTTGTAGATTGATTTATTTGGTGTTGAAACATCTCATTACGTCTTTGAATATCAACGGCAGAACCTTTTTTAGACAATGTCTCTTTACCGTATTCAAAAAAGGTAAAAGTTTTAATACTTTCTGCTACGCTTTCTATTTGAACGTTATAGCCTTCTCCTGAACTAGTTAAACTTTCTATTTTACTTTGCAAGCCTTTTGCTTTTGAGGATAACGAATCATGCTTTAGACTTTCCTCATACGCATGTTTCCAATCTGTTTTAACTCCACTTTTTTCTAATTCCCTTGCTAATCTTCTTTGTGCTTTTCTTCTTTCATTTTGCGCAAGTCTACTAGCTTTGCGAGTGTCTATAATTTCGCCACTCATTTTCTGAACAACAGATTTTATACCCTTTTTAGCCATATAATCACCTCCTTATATCAGAATAGCCGAACTGTCTCCAATTCGGCTATTCCTTTTAATTCGGTTTCTGTTTTAACTAGTCAACAAAAACCAATGTTTTCAGAGTATTCCCATTCGGCAATTCCTGAGCAATGCACTTAATTGCCAAATATCCTTCAGTCGTAGAATGCTTACCAAAATCGGGCCACATTGCTGCAAACATTTGAACAGCACGCGCAACACCATCAGACTGTGAAAAGTAAGAAACACCGTTTTCATCAATCAGATGAACATTCTTGCATTCAGTATCAGGCATTCCGTTACGACCTTTTCGAATTCCAGGCATAGTTACACAATCCACGATATGAAGTTCCGTGTCCATATAATCCTTAAGAGGTACGGAATTATTCGTTGCATTTACGACCTTCATCTTACCTTCGTTAGTTGCAAGGTCAAACGTGTTAATAAAACCAGTCGGAATATTGAAGTTTACATTTTCGCTAGATTCAATTGCATTTTCCATTGCCTTCTGAATTGCCTTAGTCATTTTACTTAATCCTTTCTCCATATTTCAGGAAATCTTCAGGTGAAATCGCATACATGCTAGATTCAATTTCTACGTTAAAGATTTGAATTGAATTATCTTTGAAATATCGTCTAGCATAATTCGTTGCACGTTTGGGCGTGTAATTGCCCATTACCTCAAAATAATAATCCTCAAATTCTTCTGTGTCGTAATTGTACCTACTTCCATAACACTTACTCAAGTTGAATGTACGTCTTATTTTTCGCATACAACATTATTCTCCTTTCGTTTCGTTTCTTTCAATGTTCAGCAAAATATTACAAGGTGAATTCACCTCATAAACCATAATGGTAAGAACTTCCAAATTCACAGCATTAAATTTGCTCTCATAACTTAATGCACTATGAACAGCATCAAATTCTTCTCTGAAATGTCTGCAAATTTCAACAGTTACATAATCAGTAAAATCGTCAAGTTCACTAGCACAAGTATACAAAAACTTGTATGCTTTAATTTTTTCCAATCCCATTTTTCGTTCCTTTCTTTAGTAAAATATTAGTTCAATCAAATTTTCATCTTCAATAGTATCTCTAAAAACTTGTATACTTAAAATATCACCAAACTTATCTTGCCAATAATTCATACTAAAAAATACTGCAAATGCTCGTGCACATTTATCATTCGAAAATTTACGACTTGTTTTGTATTCAATTATATCGCAATCATCATAAAGAAATGTACAACAAAAGAAATACTGATTATCCTGTTGTTTTTTGCTCTTCATTTTCG
>DFEL01000121.1:987-6106 GCA_002369055.1 Cyanobacteria bacterium UBA3803 | reverse complement strand
TAGATAAGCCAAGTGCTTTGATGAGCAAAATTCAAGATGCTCGTTTCAATGCTGAAATGAAAGGTAACTTGTTTAACGGTGTAAGAAACGGTTTCAATTCAGTAGTAGGCTATGTTAAAGGCTTTGCAGAATCATTAGTTTCAAATGTTGTACCTTTAGCATTGACAGCAGCAACAATTTTAACAAAAGGTAAAGTTTCAAAAGCATCAGCTATCGGTTTAGCGGCTTATGGTACAGCAAGCGTTGCTAAAAATGCTTTTGGTGTAGGCAAAAATCATTATTTAAAATAATGAAAGAAAATATTAAAACAGACTTAGCGGATTTATAAAATCCGCTTTTTTTTGCAAAGAAAAAGCCCGAATTTCTTCGGGCATATATCTACATAATGCAATTCTATTTGATTTTTAAGTAAATTCTCTAAAACATAAATAGTGTAATTTTTTCGGCTAAATCATCGGAAATGTTGCCAAATTCTGATTTTACAGTTGAAAGTTTAGATGAGAATAGTGCTTCAAAGTCTTTCATTGAGGCAGAAATTCTGATTTTACTTTCCTCATTAACATAGGCATTGACGTTAACCGTTTTTTTAGTGGTAACAGGCGTGGTGATAGTTTTTGTCGCAGAAAGATACTTAAAAACATCTTCTGCTGAAACTTGCTTGTTTGTGGTTGGATTTGTTTGTGCAGTTTGTGATTTTTTTTCTTCTTCTTTAACATCAGTTTTGACGTTTGTTTTTGCTTGATGAATACCAAGCAGCTGTGATTTGATTGCATTAATAGACATATCATACTCTCCTTATTCTCTTAACATTTTCTATTTAAGGATAGTTTTTGATAAGTCAAAAAACATTTTCTTTTTGTAACAAACTTGTAACAAATATGATGAGTGGTAAATTACTAACAGTTCACTATTCAACCATTTCTCTAAGTTTTTTTAGTTGATCACGAATTTCTGCTGCACGTTCAAAGTCAAGTACTTTTGCGGCTTTGTGCATATCTTTTTCAAGTTTTGTTATTAGTTTTGGCAAGTCTTTTTTCTCTATACCTAAATCTACCATTTCTTCTGCAACAATGTCTTCAAGATTTCTGTAACTTGCAACAAGTGACAGAAGATTATTTTCAATAGGTTTTTTAATAGTTTTAGGGATTATTCCGTATTTTTTATTATGTTCAAGTTGTAATGCTCTGCGGCGTTCTGTTTCTTTTATAGCTTTTGCCATTGAGTCTGTCATATTATCAGCGTACATTATAACTTCACCGCAAGAATTTCTTGCTGCACGTCCTATTGTCTGGATTAAACTTGTTTCAGAACGCAAGAACCCTTCTTTATCTGCGTCCATAATTGCGACAAGTGAAACTTCAGGTATATCAAGACCTTCTCTTAATAAATTTACACCAATTAAAACGTCATATTCTCCAAGTCGTAAATCTCTTAATATTTCAATGCGTTCTAACGATTGAATTTCGCTGTGCAAATATCTGACTCTTATACCTTCTTGTAAAAAGTAGTCGCATAAATCTTCCGCCATTCGTTTTGTAAGTGTTGTTATAAGCACTCTTTCGTCTTTTTTTGCACGTTTTTCTATTTCTGCTTTTAAATCCGGAATTTGAGATTCTATCGGACGAACGTGTATTTTAGGGTCAACAAGTCCTGTTGGACGAATAATTTGCTCTACATACTGTTCGGATGTTTTTAATTCAAAATCGGCAGGAGTTGCAGATATATATATTTTTTGACCAACTTTGTTAAAAAATTCTTCGTTTTTAAGAGGTCTGTTATCTTTAGCACAAGGTAGTCTAAATCCATATTCAATTAAGGTATCTTTTCTTGCTGCATCACCATGCGACATACCTTTTATTTGCGGTAGAGTTACGTGTGATTCATCAATTACTGTTAAAAAATCACCTCTGAAATAATCTAATAATGTTGCAGGGGCTGAACCTGCCGGACGTCGTTCAATTATTCGTGAATAATTCTCAATTCCTGAACAATAGCCCATTTCTTTAATCATTTCAATATCGTATTTTACACGTTGTTCCAGTCTTTGTGCTTCTATTAATTTGTTTTGGCTGTTTAATTCTGCCAATCTTGATTGTAATTCTTGTCTTATTAGACTAATTGTTTCTTCTACGTTTTCATCATAAGCAAGGTAATGTACCGCAGGATAAATTACAGTTTTTTCAACTGCTTCAAGAACTTCTCCTGTTGTTGCATCAATTCTTACAATTTTTTCAATTTCATCGCCAAAGAAATAAATTCTTGTGATAATTTTTTCGTAAGACGGTATAATTTCTACAATATCGCCTCTTGCTCTGAAATTTGCACGTTCTAAAACCAAATCATTTCTTGTATATTGAACGCTTACAAGGTGTCTTAATAAATCATCTCTTGAAATTTCCATTCCAACCGATAGTTCTATTGCACCCTTAAAGTAATTTTCAGGTAAGCCTAAGCCGTAAATGCAACTTACAGATGCAACTACGATAACATCATTTCGCTCATAAAGGCTTCTTGTTGTATTGTGTCTTAAACGGTCAATTTCTTCATTAATACTTGCTGATTTTTCAATATAAGTATCTGTTCTTGGAATATATGCTTCTGGCTGATAGTAATCGTAATATGAAATAAAATATTCAACCGCATTTTCAGGGAAAAGTTCTCTAAATTCATTATAGAGTTGTGCTGCAAGAGTTTTATTGTGTGCAATTATTAGTGTCGGCTTTTGCACTTTTTCAATTACATTTGCAATAGTAAATGTTTTTCCCGAACCTGTTATGCCAAGCAATGTTTGAGTATCAAAGCCCATGTTAATACCATTAACCAGCTGTTCGATAGCTTTTGGCTGGTCGCCTGATGGGGAATATTTTGATACCAATTTGAATTTGCGTTCCATAATTATATCTTAACGCAAAGATTTATTTCATACAGCAATGTTTGTATTTTTTACCGCTGCCACATGGACAAGGATCGTTGCGTTTTACGTTTGAATAGTCAATATCTTTGTGTTCTTCTTTTTCCGTAACTATTCCAAGTGTGTTTGTAAATACTTTTGAATTATATAAAATAGTTGTTTGGGAATATATTTTGTGTGTTAAGTATTCTCGTTTATATTTTACAAACATTTCATCAAGAGTTAGGGTTTCGTTTTTTACTTTATTGGCAAGTTCAATAAAATTAGGATATTTTTCACAAATTCTTTTTAAAATATTCGTTGAAATTGTAGGTGATGTCAAAAAGTATTCAATACATTCTTTTGCACCTTTTATTTTATCAAGGGAGTTTTCTTTTAAGATTTCGGTTAATGTTTTATAGAATGGTATTACATATAAACCATACTCTTTGTCATATATAATACCTGTGTCATAAACTTTTTTATGGGAAGCAAAACCATCTAAAGATTTCTCTACAAAATTGTCATAATCATTTTGTAAATCACTTATTTCAAAATATTCTAAGGTTTCAGATATTTCAAGTTTATCTTTTATATCAACAGGTGTTTTGTTTTCAACGTAATCGTTAAATTGACCGATAATTTCGTCTGCATGTTTGCTTGTTGTAATTAGTTCATCACTGCTGAATGCTTCAACAAATTGTTCATACATATATTTTATGTTGTCTTCAATCTGTTTTGCTTTATCTTGGTTATCTTCATAAACAAGATAAGGTTCTTGAATAATTTTTGCCATAGCGTAACGCATTGCCTCATCAGTTCTGTTTGAAGCAAGGTATCCTGAAATTTCTATTATATAGTTTTCATTTTTGAACTCAAAAATTCTTGCAATTATGTAATGACCGCTTCCGAGTTTTCTATAATCAGTCATTTTAGATGTTACACAGAGAGTGTAATTTTTTTCGTTAATAAGGTTATAGGCTTCAAATCCGTTTTTCAAAACTTTTTTAATCTGAAAAATTGATGTAAAAGATTTTTCCATAGCGTTTGATAAATCTGTTGAATTAGTTTCATTAAAAAACATTATAGGATTTTGTTCCAAATCGGGAATTGCTCTTTCAAAAATATATGGAATATAATATTCTTTCATTTTAGTATCGGCAAGACCATATACACCCATAGTTTTAGTGTATTCTGTAAAATCTTCTTTTACTTTTTCGTTCGTTTTTATAAATTCATATATGTTTTCTAACGTTTGATTAATTTCGTTTGTAATTGTTTGTGTTTCCATGTTTACCTCTTTTTGTATAAAACAATTAAACTTTAATCAAGATAAAAAAACAATACCGACATCTGTCGGATTTTTTCATGATATATTTATATATATATGCATGTGAATTAAGGGGTAAAAATGTTTGATAATTTAAGCGAAAAATTACAAGGTATCATAAGACAAACAACAGGTAAAGAGCTTACACAAGACAATATGCAAGAAGCCTTGCGTGAGATTAGACGTGCGTTGTTGGAGGCTGATGTCAACTTACGTGTTGTTAAAGCTTTTATATCAAATATTAAAGACAGAGCAGAGGGCGAACAAGTTTTAAAAGGTGTTGACCCTGCTCAACAACTTGTAAAAATAGTTCATGATGAGTTAGTTGAATTATTGGGTAAAGAAACACAACCTCTTAATCTTACAGGACACCCAAGTATAATTATGATGCTTGGGTTGCAAGGTTCCGGTAAGACAACATCAAGTGCAAAATTAGCGGTGAAACTAAAAAAAGAAGGTAAAAATCCGCTTTTGGTTGCATGTGACGTATATCGTCCTGCTGCGGTTAAGCAATTACAAACTCTTGGCGAACAAATCGGTGCAACCGTATACGCAGAAGAAGGAGTTACGGATGTTCAGTCTATCGTAAGCCATGCATTAAATTATGCAAAAGAAAATGGCTTTAATGTTGTAATTCTTGATACGGCAGGTCGTTTGCAAATTGATACCGATATGATGGCAGAATTGTTGCTTATTGACAGAATTTTTAATCCGCATGAAAAATTGCTTGTAATAGATTCAATGACAGGTCAGGAAGCTGTGAATGTTGCAGAAAACTTTGATGCACAACTGAATTTGACAGGTTTGGTTTTAACTAAATTAGACGGTGATTCAAGAGGCGGTTCAGCCCTAAGTGTTGTTTACTGTACTAAAAAGCCTATTAAATTGACAGGTACAGG
>DFEL01000121.1:0-852 GCA_002369055.1 Cyanobacteria bacterium UBA3803 | reverse complement strand
ATGGGTGATATTGTTTCTTTGGTTGAAAGAGCAAAAGAAGTTTTTGACGAAGAAGAAGCAAAAAAAATGGAAGAAAAAATGAAAAAAGCCGAATTTACTTTCGACGATTTTCTTTCAATGCAGCGTCAAATGAAAATGTTTGGCTCAATTGACCAAATTTTAGGTATGCTTCCGGGTATGAATTTGAAAAAAGAAGACAGAGATTTGATTTCTCACGAAGGAGAAAAACAATTAAAACGTATTGAAGTATTTATTCAAAGTATGACTCCTGAAGAACGTTCAAACCCACAATTGCTAAATTCAAGTAGAAAAAAACGTATAGCGGCAGGCTCAGGTATACCTTTACATGATATAAATATATACATAAAACAATTTGACCAAATGCGTTCAATGATGAAGGGTATGAACCAAATGAAAGGCATGTTTGGTAAAATGGGTGGTTTTGGCATGCAAAAAATGATGCAAAACATGATGAAATTCAAATAGACTAATTACAACTTATGTTACCGCCCCAAGAAAGTTCTTTATTATTATTTTTACATGTATAACCATCTGATGTATTTAAATAATCAGCATTGTCATAGTTAATTATCCAACCGGCATAATCATCACTATATGAGTCTCCTCCAGGCTGCTCACCTTCTTCATGAAAAATAGGTTTTAAATCGCCATTTTGAGATGAATTAACAGCAAATCTGAATAAATCACTTCCCCAAGCACTAGGTCCTTTGTTTGGTCCATCAATATCAAAGTAAATATAGGCTGTATATAAATTTGAACTTTTATTAACCTTTATCGAAACAGAAGTACCATCAGCCAATAAAATTTTATAATTAAAATCTTTATTATAAG
>DFEL01000135.1 GCA_002369055.1 Cyanobacteria bacterium UBA3803 | reverse complement strand
TTTTATAATTCAAATAGCGAGTGTAATCTTTCTGTAATTTCAGAGTCTTGCAAATCCTCTGTTAATTTATTCATATCAAGTGCCATTTGGTAGTATTCGGCTGCTTGTGTTTTTTTGTCCAGCATTTCATTTGCTCTGCCTGCATTGAAATAAGCCATTGTGTATGAAGGATTAATTTCAAGTGCTTTTTCAAAGTATGGAAGGGCATCGGATGCACATCCTAAACTATCAAGGTATATAACACCCAAGTTGTTTTGTGCTATATCAAAATTAGGATTTAAATCAATTGACTTATGCAATGAAACCATTGCTTCTTCAATCATGTCATTTTCCCATAGTGCAATACCTGCTTTTGAATAAGCACGATAATTTTCAGGATTACTGCTTATTGCTCCACAGTATGCTCTTATAGCATTTTCTACATCACCTTTTGCCATTAAAGCGTCACCAAGTGAAATTTTTAAATCGTAATTTTTATCGTCTAAATCAATACCAATTTGATATTTTTCAATTGCAAGTTCAAGGTTTCCAAAAATTTCTCCGTAAATTGAACCTAATGCGTGGCAAACCATTGCTGTCCATTCATTATCAGGATTAATGCTTATTGCCATATTATAGTGATTTATTGCGTCTTCATACAATTCTGCTTTTAAATATGCAAAAGCAAGTGAATTATGGTAGAAAGGATTTGTTTTTTCTTGTTCAAGTGCTAATTTGAAAGCACTTACAGCGTTTATTTTATCTTCTTTTTTTAGGTATAAATGACCTAATTCGTAGTAAGTAAATGCACTTTGTTCAGGGTTAAGAGTCAATAATTCCGTGTAATAATCAATTGATTCATCAACCATTTCCGGAAAATATGTTTGAGTGAGTGTTGCTAATTTCATTAAATTTACAGTATTTTTAGGATTAGCATCATAAGATTTTTTATATGCATCGTATGCTTTGATATGTTCTTTTTCTTTAACTGAAATATCGCCCATTAGCGAATAAAAAATTTCTTTATGACCTGTTTTTGTTGCTGCAACATTGTATAAATTGTATGCTGCTTTTGTCATTCTAATTTTTTCTAAAAATGCTCCTGCTTTTTTGTATGCAAAAACTGACAAGTCATCTTTCATTGAATGTGTTAATATTTTTAAAGAAGGAATGTCATAAGATAACATTACCGAGCCTGAAATAAAGTAGTATAAAAAGTTTAAAACATCTTTGAAAGACGCTTTTTGTTTGTTTGCACGTCTTAAAATTGATAATGCAAGCATTAAACGAGGTCTTGCAGATTTTATACCTGTTAGGCTGATTGCTTTTTTAAATTCGCTTTCTGCTTCTTCATAGTTATCTGCCAATTTTTCAAAGAAGCCTTTGTAAATTCTTGCATTTGCACTTTTTGGAGAAAATGTTAAAGCCATTTTACATTGTTCAATTGCTGCATCAACATCAATTTCGCCTTTTTCCCACATTAAAAATGCAAGCCTGTAATATGCTTCAGGTAATTCAGGATTGTGTTTCGCTGCATTAATGTAATTTTCGATAGCTAAATTCCAATCTTCTTCTTGTTGTTTGATTAAATATCTTTGGTGTGCTGCTCTTGCATTTTCTAATTCTTCTAATGCTAAATTAATTTCAATTTCGTTTTGTGATGCAGATAGTTGTTCTGACATTTTGATATCTCTCCTTGTGTTCGTACCAAGATGTTCGGCAGTCAAAAACAAAAATTTAGCAAAAATTTAAAAAACTCATCTGTATAGACTAATTTCAAAAAATAAACTTGTTAGAAAATATATATCATGATAATATTACATAGAAGACTGGACTAGTGAGGATAATATGAAAAGTTCAACATTAAGAAGAGCAAATCTATCACGAGAAAAATTAGAAGTTTTAGAAACACTTGCGAAATATAGACGACAAATTCCAACATCGAATGCTCAAAATGTAAAACCAAGTGTTCCTGTAAAACAAATGAAAGAACGTGAACTTGATATGCTGTGGAATAGTTATAAACAACACAGCAAACAAGATAAATCACCTACTGTATATTTGATAGCAGGATTTGTTGCAGGTGTTATTGTTACAGTGATTGTGACAATTTTAATTCAAATGTCTATGACAAGTATTAATCAAACTGCAAATGATATTACAGCAAAAGTTTCTGATACAAAAATGGAAGATGCTGCTATAACATTTATTCCTGCGGATAAGGAAACAGTTTCTGTTGGTGCTGTGACAACAAAAAATAATCAAGAAACATATACCGTTCAGCACGGTGATACTTTAGAAAGTATAATTATCAGATTTTACGGCTCTTATAGCAAAGAACACGAAAGTGCTATAAAAGAAGCAAATAATTTGAGTAATCCGAATGCCTTATCTATCGGACAAAAATTAACTATACCGCTTCATTAATACATTTATTTAAATTTTTTAAAAGCGTGATTTACAAATCATTTATCACGCTTTTTTGCATGTAAATAATTTGCAAGTTAAGTATTTTTGACATATAATCAAACAAAGATTAAGGAGTATGTAATGGAAACAGATATAATAAGACAAACGGATTCAGAAATAGCTGATTTAATTGAAAAAGAATTAAAGCGTCAACAAGAAACGATAGAATTGATTGCAAGTGAAAACTTTACTTCAAAAGCGGTAATGGCAGCTTGCGGTACTGTTTTAACAAATAAATATGCAGAAGGTAAACCTTATAAAAGGTTTTATAACGGCTGTGAAAATATTGATGTAATTGAAGAACTTGCTCAAAAAAGAGCCTGTGAATTGTTTAAAGCAGACCATGCAAACGTGCAGCCTCACAGTGGAGCACAGGCTAATATGGCAGTATTTATGTATGCTTTGAAAACAGGAGATACAGTTTTAGGCATGGATTTATCAAACGGAGGGCATCTTTCTCACGGTTCGCCTGTAAATTTTTCCGGAATTAATTATAACATCGTAAGTTACGGAGTTGATGACAATGGTGTTATTGATTATGAAAATGTTGAAAAACTGGCAAAAGAACATAAGCCAAAAATGATTATTGCAGGTGCAAGTAATTATTCAAAGATAATTGATTTTAAAAGATTTAGAGAAATTGCTGATGAGGTTGGGGCATACTTAATGGTTGATATCGCCCATATAGCAGGACTTATTGCAGGTGGTGTTCATCCGTCACCTGTGCCATACGCTGATTTTGTTACAACGACAACACACAAAACTTTAAGAGGTCCAAGAGGCGGTATTATCATGTGTAAAGAAGAACATGCTCTTGGTATTGATAAAGCTGTTTTTCCGGGTATTCAAGGCGGACCGTTGGAACATATTATTGCAGGGAAAGCAATTGCTTTATTGGAAGCTTCGAAACCTGAATTTAAGGCTTATGCCGAACAAGTTGTTAAAAATGCAAAGGCATTGGCAAACGGTTTTATTAATGAAGGGCTTGATATTGTCGGAGGAATGACTGAAAATCATCTTATGACGCTTGATTTAAGACGTCAAGGTAAAACAGGCAAGGATATTGCAAATGTTCTTGAAGTTGTTGGTATTACGGCAAATAAAAATACTGTTCCTAATGACCCCCAAAGTCCATTTGTAACAAGCGGTATAAGGCTGGGTACTCCTGCTGTTACAACCAGAGGTTTTAAAGAAGATGATTTGGACGAAGTTGCAAAAATTATTGCAGGTGCTGTTTTTGCGTCAGATAATGAAGTTGCTTTAAAAAATCTTCGAGAACGTTCTTTAAAATTGTGTCAAAAATATCCGTTGTATAATTAATAGGTAAAACATAGGAGATAGAATAATTCTTACACTGGGTCAAGTACAAGTACATATTATAGGTGCGATAATATCGCTTATTTTAGGTGTTTTTATCGTTCCTTTGGTTATTGCATATTCAAAGAAGGAAGGTTTGGTTGATTTACCGAACGAACGAAAAATTCACAAAATACCTGTATCAAGGTTAGGCGGGGTTGCTATATGGTCAAGTACCATGCTTACATTCTTTTTACTGGTATTGCTTAGTTATTATCCTTATGGCAGTTTACTGTCAGGAATTTTGTTGGGCGGTTCGTTAATGTTCTTATTAGGACTTGTTGACGATGTTTATAATTTAAGTGCAAAATTCAAATTGTTTATTCAAATTGCAATTGTTACTATTGTTTATTTACTTGGTGTAAAAATAGACACAATAATAAATCCTTTTGGAGGTGTGTTTCATTTAGGTTTATTATCATATCCGATAACTTTGTTATGGATTGTAGGCATTTGTAACGCTGTTAATTTTATTGACGGTGTTGACGGACTTGCAGGGTCAGTTATTACTGTTAATTCTATTACTCTTGCAATTGTTGCGGTTTCAATGACTCCGTCAAATTCTATCAGTGCCTTGATTGCATTTATTTTAGCAGGTTCAATGTTAGCATTTTTGGCATATAATTTTAACCCTGCAAAAATATTTATGGGTGATTCTGGTGCCTTGTTTGCAGGATTTTTACTTGCGTCACTTTCCATTACCGGTGTAATGAAAACAGCTACTTTGGCAATTTTCTTGCCATTTGTTGTGCTTGCCGTACCGATTATGGATATTACATTTTCCAGTTTAAGACGTATTTTAAAGGGAACATCACCTTTTGTTGCTGATGCAGAGCATATTCATCACAAATTATTAAAAGCTGGTTTTTCGCAAAATAATACTGTTGCAATACTTACTCTTGTCGCAATAGTAGGTGGTGCCATTGCAACTGCTCTTGTCGGTTCTATCGGACACTATATTTTATACATGTTTGTTCTTTTATCAATAATGTTTGCGTTAAGTTTGATAAGTATAACAAGAAAAAAGCACTAAATAAAAAGGCTATTTAAGTTTGATTAAAAACTAAAATAGCCTTTTTTTTATTTTAAATAAATTCCATAACATTTGATGATGGTGCAAAGCTGTTTTCAACAATACCTTGCATACGTTTTTTACGATACAGCATATCTACAAATGCCTCAAGGCGAGTTATAAATCCTGCTTCTCCGGTGTGCTCATCAATTGTAAGATTTAATAATGGCTTGTTAAATTGTTTAGCACGTCTTGTAATTCTTTCTATCATAAGAGAGTCAGGGCCGCAGCCAAACGCAGTTATTGTAATAAGTCCGTCAATTTTATTATCTTTAAGATAATGACCTGCACATCCAATCATTTCGGCTTCATTTGCCCAATATACAGGTTGCCCCAATGTAGATACACCCTCTTCAAGTTGTTCATCGGTTAATTGATATGCTGTATATACTTTTACACCCATTTTATTAAGTTTGTCAATAACTTTCATAGATGCACGTTCATCGTAGATGTTATATGCGTGGGACACAAGTCCTATTGAAATAGGATATTCTGTTTCGTCTTTTTCTATTAATAATTTTCCTGAAGTTGCATATTTAAGTGCTTTTTCATATTTCATGCCAGATTTAAGCATGACTTGAAAATTATTATAAACTCTCCAACCTGCTTTTGAAGCTTTTTTAATTTGTTCCATGTCTATTAAACCAAAAGGTTTTACACATTCCAACAAGAAATCATAAAGCCCGTGATGTTTAGCTGATTTATCTAACGTAGGTTCTATAATTGTAAAGTCTTTTTTTATAACATTTCTGATTAAATCAGGAAGTCCTCTTATTTTTGAGCAATTATATATTTTAGGTGCGATAGATTGAATTGAAGGAATAAAAATTTTATTTACACCTTTTTCGAGTAAATTTAGCACTTGTCCTACAAAAATTTTAACAGGCAGGCAGGTTTCTGTCACAACCAATGCCGAGCCGGCTGAAAGGGTTTTTTTTGTGGTTTTGTCAGACAAAATCATTTCTATACCCATTGCTTTAAAAAAGCCAAACATAAACGGATATATGCTATAAAACGATAAACCTCTAGGTATTCCAATCTTCATTTTAAAACCTTTTTATACTAGTTCCAATTTCATGATATCTTAAAAAGAAAAAACTATAAATTATAAATATGTATTGGTTAATATTTATTTACGCTTTTGCTTTTCTTAATTCTAGCTCTATCAATTTTACAAATTCGTTTACCAGTGTTGAATTCCATTTTTTATTTGCATCTTCTTTAATGATATCAAGAGCTTCATAAGGTGTTTTTGCTTTTCTGTAAATTCTTGGTTCAGTTAAAGCAAAATAAGCATCAATAATAAGAATAATTTGAGATGATAGCGGAATATCGTTTCCTGCAAGTTTATTAGGGTATCCCGAGCCATCCCAGTTTTCGTGGTGTTTTTCGATTATTGGTATAATATCTTTCACTGTTGAAATAGGTTCTAAGATGTCATGTGCTGCTATCATAGGGTGATTTTCAATGTAATTTCTTTCTTCATCAGTTAGAGGCCCGTCTTTTTGCAATATTTCTTGCGGTAACATTAAATTTCCAACGTCATATAATAACATTGCTACACGAAGTTTATCAGCGTCATCCTTTTCAAGTTCAAATCTTCTTGCAAGTGTTGTTGCCATAACAACTTTTGATTTTGATGAACCAAGAGTATGTTGTGGATTATAAGTTGTTACAAGTGCGTCTGCAACACTGTAAAGAGTATCTTTAGGGTTTGAATTTTGTTCAATTGCCATTTGTAATTTGTGTCGTAAATTTTGTTTAAGTTCTTCAGATATGTTTACTCTGCCTGTTGAAAGGATATCGTTAAAGGCATTAAGTGCTACTTCTTGCCATGAAACTTCTGATATTGGTGTTGCAAGTGTAACTTGATTTCTTCCGTTACGTTTTGAGTTATACATTGCTTGGTCTGTAAGTTCCAATAATTCTTCAACATTATTTGCGTGTTCTAAGAACGTAGCAACGCCTAAACTTGCAGTAATTGTTCCTACGGTTTCAATAGGAGTCGCTTCAATAGCCTTTCTTATTCTTTCTGCTGCTATCATTGCACCTTTCGAATCAATACCCGGTAAAAGAACGTTAAATTCTTCACCACCAATACGTGCAGGTACATCAATAGAACGTGCATTTTGTTTTAGTACGGTTGAAATTTGTTTAATTGCTAAGTCACCGTATACGTGTCCGTATTTATCATTTATTTGTTTTAAGTGGTCTAAGTCTATACCAATTACAGAGAATGGCTGTTTTTGACGATTTGCACGTGTAAATTCTTTTTCTATTGATTCTTCAAAATATCTTCTGTTGTATAGTGTTGTTAGGGCATCTGTTACGGCTTGTTCTCTAACCATTTGGAACAAATCTGCAATTGTTATTGCAAGTTCTATTTGTTGTGAGAATAATTTTAAAAAATCCATTTCGGCTTCTGTTGCTTCAATTCTGGATGACATTACTATTAATATACCGGTGTGTGTCATTTTTGATAGAGGAACTATCATAAATGAGCGACAGTGTGTTTCGCTCAAAAGTTCTTCAAGGTCTTCTTCTTTTAAATTTGGAGCAAGTGACAATAAACCTGCTCTTAAATCTGTACTTTGTAATATTTCTTTGCTTCTCAGAACCGCTCTTATGACATCTGATTGCTGAAAATTTAATCTTTGAGTATTTAACGGAGTATCCAATTTTGAATTAACTATTTCAAAAAGGTTATCGCTTGATGATGCCATAACACTGTAATATTCACCATTTTCATCACTTCTTTTTTGTAAGATACAACTATGCATGTAACCAAGTTCTTCTTGTAAGTTTGTTACTGTTGTATCTAAAATGCTGGAAAGAGGTTTTGAAGAATTCATCATTTCCCAAATATGCTGTAATGTTAGCATACGACGATTTGCTTCATTTAATTCATTTGTTCTTTCTTCAATTTCCAATTCAAGTTGGGCATTACGTTCATATATTTCAAGGAAATCTTTTTTACCGCTGTATAAGTGATTTTCTACTGCATTAACCTGTTTTGTAAGGTCTTTAAATTTATCAAATAAGCCCATATTTTATCCTCAAACGAATATTATATTTTGTATAACCGATTATACTACATAACTGTTATTTCGTAAATTTTTTGTTTAGGTTTATTAAAAAAAATTATGACTTTTTAAATTTTGTCATTAAAAAATACATGTCGTATAAAAGTATGAAATTTATTCAAGACTATTCAAAAACGGCATAAACATAATGTATCATGGAATAAGAGCGAGGATAAGAAATTGTTTGATTCAATGAGAGTGACGCCAAGGATTACTCCTCAAAATAAGCAATCCGTTAAGCGTAATGAAGATGAAGAAAAGAATAAGCAAACCGAACAAACCGAAGCCGAAAGCGGTGGTACAAACCTTGCCCAAAGTCGAGGTTTGCAATATGTTCAGGATTTACAAGACGGCAAAAAGCCACGTCGTCCTGTTGCTTCCGCTCAAAATTATGCTGCGTATAATGCACCTGTAAATACAAATATTCATCGTTCAAATGTAAAACCTGCAAATTTAAATACTCAAACACAGGCTGTTGAAAATAGTCAAGTTGCTGGTGTTGATACAACTACTTCAACGCAGTCAACACAAACTTCAACAAAGTTGATTAGTCCAAAAATTAACATTGCTCAGGTTATTGGCGATTTTAAAAATACTGCTCATGCTATCGGAACACCTGAAGATATTTTTGAAGAAGTTGACATGTATCTTGCTATTGTTGAAAAACAAACTAAAAAAGATAATGCAAATGTTAAAACTGTTCAATCAAATTTGCGTAATGCTGCCGGTCTTTTAGATAAGTACATATCAGATACTTTAAATAAAGATTCAAAAGTTGTTGAAAATTGGGTTGAAGCAATTTTCTTACAACAAGTTGATTACAAGTATAATACCGAAGATATAAACGAAGCATTTTTGGTTCAAATGCCTGATGATAATAAAAAGAAATCAGAAGAAGCATCACAGGCGGTTGAAACAGTTGAACCTCAAAAATCAGTTCAACCTGAAAAACCAAAAATGGACGCAGTGCTGAAAAATCTTTTTGCTCAAGCAAGAAATGTTCATAAAAAAGGTAATGACGATTTGGCTATTTCTACCTATAAACAGGCAAAAGAACGTTCAATAGCAGTTAATGATGTTGACAGTCAATCAAAAATTTCTTTTGAAATAGGCAAAATATACGATAAAAAAGATGATTTGGCTTTAGCGTTAGAAAACTATAATGATGCTGTAAATGTTGCAACTGATGTTAATGTTAAGGTAAAAGCACATTATGCAATGGCTCAAATTTATGACGATGTTAATCAGTTTAAGCCTGCAATAGAACATTATATGGCTGCAATTTCTTTCGCAGGTGAAACGGATAATTTTAAAGCACAAATAAAATCTTTAACAAAAATTGGAGATATTTATGCTGATAAATACGATAAAGAAGCATTTAATGTTTATGAAGATGCAAAAGTTATTGCTGATGAATCAAGAGATTTGAAAAATAAAGGATACGTTTTAAGCACAATTGCGACAGCTTATGACAAATTTAACAAACCTACCGAAGCATTAAAATACTACTCTGATGCGGTTAAAAATTATACGGAAGCAGGTGTTGATGATAAAGTTGCCCTAAATTACAAAAAAGCAGGACAATTAATGATTGATTATAATAAATTTGATAAAGGTAAAAATTTAATTCAAAAGGCTATTGCCTACGCAAAGCGTGCAAATAATGAAAAACTTATTAATGAATTAAATCAAGAATTAAAAGCAGCATAAGGATAATTTGTGGATACACGTATTTTGGTTTATTTAAATATATTTGCAATATTTGTAATATCTGAAATAATTTTCAGTTTGTTTTTTGTATTGTTTGTAAATAAATTTATTCAAGACCCCAAAAAGCGTAAAAACACGATTATAAGGTATGTTTTTTTTACCGTTTTTATAATATTAGGAGTGTTGGCTGGTTTATTTAGCCATTCTTAGATTTTCTGACAATACTTGCAAGATTTGCGTATAGTTCTTTATTTTTAGCCGATTCATCTATACTTGCCGCTTCGCCAATGTATGCAAGTGCATCTTCATTTCTGCCCAGTTTTTGATAAAATTCTCCCATTTGAACATAATATATTGCATTATTTACATCAAGAGAAATGGCTTTTTTCATTGATTCAATTGCAAAATTTGTATCACCAAGTTCAAACAAGGATACCGCATTATAAAAATATCCTTCAGCATTGTTTTGGTCTAGTTCTATTATTTTTTGTGCCGAATCAAAAGCTGAATCAAAATCTTTTATTGACATATAAATTTTTGATTGAAGAATGTATGCTTCAACATATTTTGGATTATTTTTAATTATATCTTCAACAATTTCTTGAGCTTCTCCGTAAGATTGATTATTAATTAAAACATTTGCGTATTCAGTTTTATTTACGAGTGTAGGTGCAAGTTCTACAACAGTTTTCATTAATGAGCAAGCAGTTTGAGTTTGTTCTAATTCGACATATACTTGTGAAAGTGATGTAAGAGCAAAAATATTTTGCGGATTTTCTTTAACAATTTTATCTAAGTCAACTTTTGCACTTACAGGATCACCGGTTTTGCTCTTTATTAGTGCATTAAGTACATTTGCATTCACATATTTTGGATTTATTTGCAAAATATTTTTAATTTCACTTAAGGCTTTTTCATATTGATTGTTTATATAATAAGAATATGCTTGTGTATAGCGATATTCACAATTTTCAGGCTCAAGGCATATTGCGATGTTCATATATTTTGTTGCTTCATCATTCCAACCGTTTACAACATAAGCGTTAGAAAGATTATACGCATATTTTGAATTTTGTGGTTCTAATTTTGTTGCTGTCAAAAAATATTCAATTGCTTCTTCAACTTTATTTTCATCAAGTTTAAATAAACCTAAATAGTTCATTACAAGAGCGTTTTCTGTGTTATCTTTGTATTTTAAAAACAATTCTTTTGATTTTTCAAAGTTATTACTTATATAATAAATTTCTGCAAGTAAAGTTTCTGTTTTTTCATCATTTGGTTTTATATCGGATGCTTTTTCAAGGTAAAAAATTGCCTTTGCATAGCCTTCCTTTTGGTAATGAGCTATTGCAAATTGATAATAAGTTTCTGCATCAAATTTAAAATCATAATTTGAATGTTCAAGTTTTTCTACCGTGTCAAAATCTTTTATTTTGTTTAAAATTCTTATTTTTTCAGTAAAGTTTTCAACTGTTTTGTCCAGTTCAAAAATTTTTACTGCCGCTTTTTGTGCTTCTATATAATTTTCTTCGTCAAGGTATATTGTTTTCATAAGCTTCAAACATCCTGTGTGGGTTGGGTTTAGCTCAAGTGTTTTTTCAATATAGTTTATTGCTCGTTGGTTATTTTCCAGCAGATAGTATAATTCTGCAAGTTGAGATAATATCTCTATGTTATTATTTTCAATAGTAAGTGCTTTATAAAGCATTTCTATTGCGGGTTTATAAAATCCTTGTCGTTTAAGGTCAAATGATTGTGTTATGTAATTTAAAACTTCATTATTATCTGTTGACATTATTAAATATTCCTTTTTTCTTTTTGTTTATATTTTCTTCTTCTTTATTATCATTAATAAGAATTAAAACTTCGTCTTCTCCGGCCATTTTAAGATTGTTTCTTGCTATGGCTTCTAAACTTTTTACTGATGAAAAATCTTTTATTTCTTGTTTTAATCTTTTATTTTTCTTTTCTGCTTCATCTCTGATTTGTTTTATCTGAACAACTTTTCTCTGATATGAAATTGTTTTAGATATGTTTAAAAGTGCACTAAAACCTATTTGAACAAGACAAATCAAAAGTACAATAGTCAAAAATGAATAATAAAAATTAGATTTTTTATTGTGCTGTTCACTTTTAGCTTTTGCCTTTTGCCTTACTGCTTCAAGATTTGTAACCTTGCTTGAAGGTTTTTTTCTTTTTGATTTATATTTTTTGTTGTTATCGTTATCCATTGTTATTTCATTATAGTATAAAATTATAATTTGAATTTTGTTGAAACCGAAAATTGATAATATTGCTCACCGGATGTGTAATAAGAAGTTTGACTGACTCCTGCTTCCAGCGAAAGATTTTCTCTTGTATTTTTAATTTTTGGACTGTATTGCAGTATAACTTCATTTCTAAACCTATCCTCTTCAGGATTTGCTTTGAAGGCATCAACAAGTGTAAATCCTTTACCCAGTTTTATTTCAGGTACAATGTACACGCTGTTTAGTTGTCTTCCTGAAGAAGTATATGCATCTTTTCCGATTGCTGTCATTATGCCAAATCTTTTTGTATCATATCTTGTAAAAAGTTTCGTTCTGTATTCCAGTTGTGCTGTGTCTATTTCTGTTCCGAATGTTGTTCCATAAGAAAATTTACCCGATTGATATGTTAATTCACCAAATGTTGGGTTAATTAAATATTCATCAATTTTTGGAGTTTCATATCTTCTTTGCTCTTCAAGGGTTGAAAAAAGTTCTTTTTCTGAAAGAACAGATTTTTTAGGATATTTTGAAGGCAGATTTATTTTTAATTCTAAGTGGTCTACGTCTTCAGAATCCAATAGTAAAATACCTTCTTCATCATATTCTACGCGACCTTTAAATTTATAATCCTTATCATTAAGTAATGCTTTTTGTTCATTTTGAGGTGTTGTTTCGTTCGGCATTTCAAGAGGCTTAAATTCAACTGCTTGAGCAGAATTTAGGAAGAATGTCATCAAAAATATTAAAAGAAATTTCCTCATAACCCCATTTTAAATCATTTTTTTGTCAGTTTCAACATTTTAAAGATTTATTTCTTTTTGTTTATGATATACTCTATTTTAGAAAAGAGGAAATATGTTTAGTACCGAAACTATATACGAGGTGGTTACTTTTTCTGTTGGCGACACAAAAGCAGGAACCAAAATGGGTAAATTACAATTGAAAGACTCAACGGATGAGTCTTTGTTAAATTGTATTTTGTGGGAAGAAACTTTAAATCGTCTTGATTCAAAATTATTCAGAAGTGGTAACAAGTTGCGAATTGTATCAGGCAGTTTTAATGAAAAGTATAATAATTGTCTTGTTTCAGCATTAGAACTTGTTGAAGAAGCAATGATTGGTTTAAGTGAAGAGCAAACAAAACAGTATTATGAAGGAATTTTATCTTATATTGAAAAAATAAAAAACGAAAAGTTAAAAGAATTTTTAAATAAATATTTTAATGAGCATGAACAAGAAATTAAAATTGCACCTGCTGCAAAATTAATGCACCATAATTTTATGGGAGGATTATTAGTTCATACTTTGGAATGCTGCCAAATAGCAGAAAATATTGCAGATACGGTTTTTCAAAAAATAAAAAGAGATGAATTGTATGCTGCTTGTATTTTGCACGATATTGGTAAAATTTTTGAATATAATGTTGATACTGAAAGCGGATTAATTGATTATAACGAGGATTTCAAAAAGGATTGGATAACTCACTCTCAGTATGGTTATTCACTTTGTATGAATAATGGTTTCAAAATTGTTGCAAGAATGATAGCCGCACATCACGGAAGAACCGAGTGGGGTGCAATTATAGATTTAGATGAAAAAGATCTTGAACCATACGTTTATATCGTTCATCACGTAGACGATTTATCTGCAAAATTTGGTAGAAATAATGTAGCAATGTTAAAATAGGTAAGAATGAAAGTAAGTTATAAAGTTCCAGCAACAACTGCAAATTTAGGACCCGGATTTGATTGTCTGGGTATGGCTTTGCCCATTTATAACATTATAACTATTGAAGAAACAGTTATGCCAAGTACCGGCATTGAAGTTAATGTGATGAAAGATGATGATAATGCGGAGTTGTTGGAATTAAATGATTTACCGGAAGATAAAGATAATATTGTTTTAAAAGCGGTAGAAATGCTGTACAGTCTTGTCGGACAAGAAGCTAACGAATTGAAAATTAATATAAATACAAATATTCCAATTGCAAGAGGTTTAGGAAGTTCTGCCTCAGTTATAGTCGGAGGGCTTCTTGCTGCAAATGAACTTTTGGGTTTTCCTGCTGATGAGGCAGCATTGTTATCTATTGCAACCGAAGCGGAAGGACATCCTGATAATGTTGCACCTGCTCTTTTGGGCGGACTTGTTATGTCTTCAATGGAAGATGATGGCTCTATCTTATATAGAAAATTAAATTGGCCTCAGGAGTGGCATATAACAGCTTGTATTCCTGATTTTGAACTCGCCACAAATGTTTCTCGTTCAGTTTTGCCGGAAAATGTTTCTTTAAAAGATGCATCTTTTAATTCAAGACGTTTGGCAATGCTTATTCATGCTATAAATACAAAAGATGTTAAATTAATGAAAGTTGCTCTTGAAGATAGGCTGCATCAGCCGTATAGAGAAAAATTAATACCCGGATTTAAAGAGATAAAAGAGGCCTTTAAACACGAAGAAGATGTTTTAGGAACTGTTATAAGCGGTGCAGGCCCTGCGATAATTATTATTTCGAAAAATAATATTTTAGATAAAATTCAAGATACAGTAAAAGAAATTTGGGATAATTTTAATATTCACTCTGAAATTAAAAATTTAACAGTTGAACTTGAAGGAGCTTCTAAAGTTGAATAGGTATTTTTTTTATAATTTCACTGCCGAAAATTAAAATTCCTATGATTGCACTAAACAGGCTTGCAACTACAACTGCTCCAGCTGAAATATCTTTTGCTATGCCTACAAGACGGGAATATCTGTTGTGAAAAACGGCATCAAGTCCAAATTCTAAACTTGTATTGACTATTTCTGCTACCATTACGTTTGATATTGCAAGTATAAGGATACAAATTTTAGTTACAGACATTTGTAGTATAATTGCAAATAATATAACCATAAGTGCTGCTATAATATGTATTCTTACGTTTCTTTCGGCTTTTACGGATAAACTGACACCTCTGCCGGCATTTTTAAATGTATTTATCATGCCTTTTTTCTTAAACTTAGACATTTTTATCCTCTATTCTTTTTAGAGCATTATTTTGAGCGGATACCATAAAATTATAATCTTCTTCTGTTTGGTGGTCAAAACCAAGAAGGTGCATTATGCCGTGTGATAATAGAAAACATAATTCTTCTTCTTTTGTTTTCCCTTTTTCTTTTGCACTTTCAATTATTTTATCAAGTCCGAGTATAATTTCTCCCAAGTTAATTTCTTCATCAAAAATAAATCTAAATTCAGGTTCTTCATCTGCAAATATTGCAAAAGTGATTATATCCGCAATATAATCTTTGTTTCTGTATTCTTTGTTTATTTCGTGAGTTTTTTTACCGTCACAATAAAGTATATCAAACGATATAGTATTGTAATCTTGTTCGTATAAGCAGGACTTATTATATATCTCGGGAGTGTTAATATAATAATTTAATATTTGACGGGCAATATCTATAAGTTTTGCTTCGTCAACTTGCCAATCAGTATAAATATTCTCGCTAAATATATTTATTACAGGCTTATTCATTATTACCTTGTTCTAATTTTTTAACTTTTTCTTCCATTTC
>DFEL01000154.1 GCA_002369055.1 Cyanobacteria bacterium UBA3803 | reverse complement strand
AATAGCAATTTTGATATGTGCATAATTCAAACCGCCTTGCATATAAACAGCGTAAGGTGGTCTTATAGGGCCGTCTGCGGAAAGTTCTATTGTAGAACCTTCAATAAACGTACCGCCTGCCATAATAACATCATCAACATATCCGGGTATTAATTCAGGAACAGGTGTTACATAACCATTTATTGGCGAAAGCGATTGAACGGTTTTACAAAATTCGATTAAAGGCTCTTTTGCATTAAAAGTAATAATTTGAATAATATCCGTTCTTTTATCGTCATATTTTGGTAAAGAAATAAATCCCATATCTTCAAAGACTTTAGCAGCAAGTGTCATACCCTTTAAAACATCTGCAACAATAGACGGTGCCATAAAAAATCCTTGAAAAATTAATCTGTGTTGATTAAGCATTGCACCTGATTCAGAGCCTACTCCAGGGGCAGTAAGCCTTATCGCAGAGGCCTCAACAAGCTCTTCTTTCCCTGCAATATAACCTCCGCATTCAACAAGTCCTCCGCCCGGATTTTTAATTAAAGAACCACCGATTAAGTCTGCACCAACTTCTATTGGTTCTTTTGTATCCGTAAATTCACCATAACAGTTATCTACAAAACAAATACAATTTGGATTTTTCGATTTAACAACTTTACAAATTCGTTCTATAACTTCAATTGTGAGTGATTTTCTTGTATCATACCCTCTTGAACGTTGAATTAGAACCATTGTAACAGTATCATCAATTTTTTGTTCCAATGTTTCAAAATCTATATCATCACCGTTTAAAAGCGGAACTTCATCATATAAAATACCGTTTCCAATAAGCGAATTGCGTTTTGAAAGTTCATTACCCGTAAGCCCAATAACTTCTCTCATTGTGTCATAAGGTGTTCCTGCAACAGAAATCAATTTATCTCCTGCATGCAAATTTCCGAATAAAGCACAGGCAAGGGTATGAGTTCCTGTTGCGAAGTGCGTTCTTACAATTGCTTTTTCAGCACAAAAAACTTGTGCATAAACTTTGTCTAAAACTTCACGACCTAAATCGTCATGTCCGTAGCCTGAAACCGTGTAAAAATGTTCAGGTGCAACTTTGTTATCAACAAAAGCCTTTAAGACTTTTCGTTGATTAAAATCTCTAATTCTTTCTATTTCTTTAAATTGTTTTTCAAGCGTGTTTTCAGCTTCTAAAATTTTTTCTTGTGCGTTCATAATTAAATTTTAGCACGAAGATTTGATAATTGGCGGATTAAAAGTTTTTAAATGTAGTTTAAATTGAGGCTATTATGAAAAATTTTATTTTAATTTGTTTAACTATTTTGTGTGTAAATGTAGTATTTGCAGAAAGTTACAGAGTTCAATCACCTGATAACCCTGACATAGAAGTCAAAAATGAGCAAACTCTTTTTATACTTGATTTTTCAAACAGTATGAACGAATTTTTAAATTCACGAAAAAAGATTGATATAATGCTTGATACAATGCGAGAAATTTTGCCGAAAATAAGTTCTCAAAATTCGGTTGGAATGCGAGCTTATGGATACAGATTGGGTGTAACACCTTATGACAGCTGCAAAGCCTCAAAATTAATGGTGCCAATAACAAAAGGCGGTAGTCATCTTGTATCAAAACAAATAGAAAAAACACATGCAATGGGTATGACACCAATAACATATTCATTAAAATCTGCATTAAATAAGGATTTTAAATATTTTAACGGAGAAAAACATATAATTTTATTGACAGACGGCGGTGAAAACTGTGATGAAAGTCCTTGTACGTTTATGACAAAGAACTTAAGATTTTATCCTAATGTAAAAATAGACGTAATTGCATACGACATAAGCAATCAAGATGACATATCACAACTTGAATGTGTTGCACTTGTAACCAGAGGACAATTCTATACTGCAAATACTGCGGCAGAACTTGCAAACAGCTTAAACAACTCTCTAAATATAGAAAAAGAAGTCGAAGGCAAAATCATTCTGCCGTAAAATATTATACTTCTTCTACTTTCTTAAATTCTATTTGATAACCCAAAAGTTTTGCTATGGTCAACATTTCATTGTATGATAAAGTGCCCCTTCTCATTTTTTGAGAAAGACTGTTTGGAAGGTACACTTTGCCTGTTTTTTCTGTAATCATTGCAGCAAGTTCTTTTTGATTTAATTTTTCTTGTGCCAATAATATTTTTATTTGTTCTCGTGCTTGTAAATCCATAAAAAAATTATATATATTTAGCACAAAGTTGACAAATATATGATTTTTTAATATTATACATGACATATATAATTAAAAATGACATAATTAATATTAAATTACATTACTAAGATATATACTTTTACAAAATTTAACCAAAAAGGTAACATGGAAAAATTGAAATATTTAATAAAAAAGAAAAAACTAAAGGATGATTATTATATCAAATTTAGACAATGCTTTTTAGAAACCAATGATTTAAAACAAACTATTGAAAAACCATTTAAAATATTATGTATAAGCAGCATCAGAGCAAATTTTTATCTTGAATTTTTAGAATACTGTATTAATAAATTAATACAAGAAAAAGATATTTATGAAAATTTATCTTTTCAACAAAAAAAAGAAATAAATTGCATTTATAATAGTTTGCACAACATACATTATTATTCAACACAAAATCTTGAATATATTTCTGATTTAATATAAAAATGTCGGACTTTAAAAAAGCCCGACATTTTTATTATCAATTTTATAAATTATAATTTCCAAGAATGTAAGTATTCTTCTTGTTCAGGAGTTAATGTATCAATTTGAACTCCCATTGATTCAAGTTTGATATTTGCAATCATATAATCAACTTCTTCAGGTAAAGTTAATAATTTATTTGGTAGTTTACCTTGATTTTTAACCAAATATTCAATACCTAAAGCTTGGTTAGCAAAAGACATATCCATAACACTTGCAGGGTGTCCTTCTGCTGCCACAAGGTTTACTAAACGACCTTCGGCAATTACAAACAATGATTTACCGTTATCCAATTTATATTCATCTAAATTTGGTCTGATATTTTTAATTTCAACTGTATGTTCTTTTAATCCCGCAATATTGACTTCATGGTCAAAGTGTCCGCAATTACCTACAAACGAGCCGTCTTTCATGCTTAATAAGTGTTCAACATCAATAACATGTTTATCACCTGTTACTGTCATAAACACATCACCGATTTTTGCAGCTTCCGCAATCGGCATTACTCTATAACCTTCCATAACTGCTTCTAACGCTTTTAATGCATCTACTTCGCATACAATAACATTTGCACCCAAGCCTTTTGCTCTTAAAGCACAACCTTTACCGCACCAGCCATAACCTGAGATTACAACTGTTTTACCTGCAAGTAAAATGTTTGCAGCTCTAAAAATACCGTCCATTAAGCTTTGACCTGTACCGTATCTGTTGTCGTATAAGTGTTTTGTCATACTTGTATTAACGCCAACAGCAGGAGCTTTCATTTTACCTTGATCTTCAAGTGCTTGTAATCTTATAATACCTGTTGTTGTTTCTTCTGTTGAACCAATAATATGTTCTGCCAACTCAGGTCTTTCTTCGTAAATAGTTGCTACTAAATCACAACCATCATCAATAATAATATTTGGATTATGATCTAGTGCAATTCTTACATGGTTTCTGTATTCTTCAACTGTTTCACCTGCTTTTGCATATACAGGTATATTCCAATATTTTACTAACGCAGCAGCTACATCATCTTGAGTTGATAACGGATTTGATGCTACCAAAACGGCATCTGCACCACCTGCTTGCATTACGGTACATAATGCCGCAGTATCTTTTGTTACGTGAACACATGCTGACAATTTCAAACCTTTAAACGGTTGTTCTTTAATAAATCTTTCTTTAATTTTTCTCAATACAGGCATATCACGCAATGCCCATTCAATATTATTTTTTCCTTGTTCTGCTAAATTGATATCTTTAATATCACATTTCATTTCCATTGCCGCTGTCATGTTTTCCTTCCTTACTTTTCATAAGCTAAACTTATTGTTAAGTTTTCGCTATTTGTATGTACAATAGCCCATCTTAACGGGTTATCTATATTTTGCTTTTTTAACTCGCTTTCTATATATTCTGTTGAAATATATTCCGTATTTGGTATTAAAACTATTTCTGATGTAATCATAAATCTATCATACTACAATAATCGTAAAATGTACACTAAATTTTATTCTACTGTTACAGATTTTGCAAGATTTCTAGGTTGGTCAACATCTTTACCTAAAAATTCTGCAATATAATATGCTAATAATTGTAACGGAATTATTGCCATTATTGGTGAAATCAGTTCGTGTACGTGAGGTACATTTAGAACATAATCAAACAAATCTTCCAATTTTTCGTCTGTTGAATCTGTTAAAGCAATCATTCTTGCATTTCTTGCTTTTGATTCTTGTGCATTTGAAAGTATTTTTTCATAAACTTTTCCGCTCATAAGTATTGATAAAACAGGTAAAGTTTCGTCTAACATTGCAATAGGGCCGTGTTTTAATTCGCCTGCCGGATATCCCGTTGCATTTATGTAACTGATTTCTTTCAATTTTAATGCTCCTTCAAGAGCAGTTGCATAGTTTATTCCCCTTGCAATAAAAATAAAATTCTTTGAACTTGAGTACATTCTTGAACATTTTTGTATTTTTTCTTTTTTTGTTAAAAGAAGTTCAATTTTTTGCGGAAGCAAAAGAAGTTCATTTTTAATTTCTTTTAAGTAATTTTCCTCAATAGAGCCTTTTATCTCTGCTAAATGAATTGCCAAAGCATAAAATGCCATAAGTTGAGCGACATAAGATTTTGTAGCCGCAACAGAAACTTCAATACCCGCATTAACCGGAATTAAACTATCTGCTTCCCTTGCCATAGCGGAATCCGGTCTGTTTGTAATAATTAAGATATGTGAACCTCTTGCTTTGGATTGTTTTACTGCTGTCAAGGTATCTGCCGTTTCACCTGACTGAGATACACCTATTACAAGTGTATGTTCATCTGTAACAGTTGTTCTGTAAATATATTCACTTGATGCTTCAACATCAACAGGAATATGACAAAGTTCTTCAATAATATATTTACCTACAAGTGCTGCGTGAAGTGATGTACCGCAAGCAACAACCTGAATTCTATTTAAATTTTTTAATGATTCTTTATCAAGTTTTACTTCATCTAAGACAATTTTAGCATCTGCGGTATGAAGTTTGCCTGATAAAAAATTTCTTATTACATCCGGTTGTTCATGAATTTCTTTAAGCATAAAGTGTTTGTACCCCATTTTGCTTAAAGCAATCGGTTCCCAAGGCAGTAATTCTATTTTTGGTTGAATTTTGTTATTTTCAGCATCAAAAAGTTCTATGCTATCTGCTTTTAAAACAGCAATTTGGTTATCATCAAGATAAATTGCACGTTTTGTATGTTCAATAATTGCAGGAACGTCAGAGGCTGCAAAATTTTCACCTTCACCAACACCAATTAATAACGGAGCATTTCTTCTTGTTGCAATTATTGTATCTTTAACGTCTTGATGAATTATACACAGTGCATAAGCACCTTCTAATTCTTTTGTTGCAAGTCTTACGGCTTCTTTTAAATCATTTGTTTTTTCATATTTTTTAGCAACCAAATGAGCAACCGTTTCTGTATCGGTTTCTGATTTAAAAACAACACCTTGTTTTTCCAGTTCTGCTCTTAATTCTTTATAATTTTCAATAATACCGTTATGAACAACTGCTAATTTACCGCTATTACTTGTGTGAGGGTGAGCATTAATTTCATTTGGAACCCCGTGTGTTGCCCAGCGAATATGACCAATACCGACTTTTGCATCTTTTATTTCGTCTTGTTTTTCTGCCAAAAGGTCTTTTAGATTTTGTAATTTACCTTCTGCTTTATAGACTTTTGTAATACCGTTCGTAATAACAGCAACACCTGATGAGTCATATCCTCTGTACTCAAGAGAACTTAATCCGCTTGTTAAAACTTCAGGTACATATTTTTCACCTACATATCCTACAATCCCGCACATATAATTATATAACCTTTCTCATTGTTATTCCAAAATCTTATAACATTTTATCATAAAAAATTATCTTGCAAATAACATTTTATTATTATAAAATTTTGTTAATAAGGAGGTTATATGAAAAGATTACTATTTATATTTACACTATTATTTATAGGACTTGCATCTCAAGCAAATGAAATTATTGTTTCAGGTGTTACTACCGAAAACATTTGGCAAAAACTTGGCACAAGAGAACAAAAATTAAATATTGTTGGTGCAAAATTGTTAAATGCAAACAAAATTAATAAAAGAGTTGTATTTAATGTAAACAGTTCAACTTCTGTAAACGCATTTGCAGCATATTCAAATAAAACGGTTTCCGTAAACAAAGGCACTTTTAATTACATAGATAATGATGATGAATTAGCAGCAATTTTGGCACATGAAATTGCACACACAATTGATTATTACGGAGGATTTGGCAAAGCTATTACAATGACTTTTAACAGCAAATCTTATGAACATAAAGCTGATTTATTAGCTATTGATTACATGGTAAATGCGGGTTATAACCCTATTGCAATGATTACCGTTATGAATAAAATCGGTGGTGAAAGCGTTTGGGATTGGGGTATTTTCTGGAGTCATCCGAAAACTTCATCAAGACTTATGAAAGATTACGAATATATTTACGTAAAATACCCTAAATACTTAACATCGGATATGACAAAAAATATCAACTACGTGAATTGGACATACACTGCACAAAAAGATATTAATAAATTTGAACAAAAAGAAAAAGCAAAAGCAGCAAAAAGAGGCAATTTGTAATGCATAAACAAATTTGCATTATTATTGCATTTTTATTTTGTCAACAAGTTTTTGCATCGGAAATTGCAATAAAAGTTACACCTGTAAAACTATATTCAACTTGCCAAACTGATATACAAGAAGGTGATTTGCTTGAATTTAAAACTGTTGAAACTGTTGAAAATATAAAAGCAGGAACAAAAGTTACCGGACTTTTAACAGAACGCAAAGAAAATGGGTTTTCAGGTAATGTTGCCAGCCTTTATATAGAACAATTTAAAATTAACGGTAAAAATTTAAACGGAATAATTTACCAAAAAGGTAATCTTCATAATGTTTATTTTGAATATTTTGACTGGCTTTTTGCTCTGCCGTTAAAGATATTCAACTCAACAGCTTCTTATGTTAGAGGCGGCGAAGCATTTTTACGGCCGAATAAAGATATTTTTACATTGTATTTGAAGGATTAATGTATGAAAAAATTGTTTTTAATATTTTTTGTAATTATGTTATCTACACAAACAGCAAATGCAGAAAAATTACCTATAAAAATTACGCCTGCACAGGTCATTTCTACACATCACGACGAAATTGAAGTAGAAGATTGGATAAAATTTAAAGTAGTAAATGATGTTTATTACAACGAAAAATTATATATAAAAAAAGATACGATAGTTACGGGAATAGTTGATAATGTTCATGAAAACGGAATTATTGCTGATAATGCAGAAATTGTATTTAAGCAATTTGTGCTTAGAGATGTGAATAATAAACTTGTAAAAATAAATTATACATTAACTTTAAGCCGTGATAATGCAGAATGTTACGGATTTGGATACAAAATAAAAAAGTATATCGGTTTTATATTTAAAGGTAACGAAATATATGTAAAACCTGAAACTACAACTTATAATCTGTTTTTAGATAAATAAAATATGCGTAATATAATCATAATACTTCTAATAATTTTGATGTTTCACTCTTGTACCGGCGACAACGGTGATAGCGGTGTTTTTGACAATACACCGCTAAGAAATGTTGATATGAAACCTTTTGCCGTACCAATTCAACAGGAATTGACAAAATCAGACAGAAAAAAAGTTTTTACAAAGAGTTTTGGCGGAGCAACATCAACAATACGACCACTTTACAGATATAAAATATATGCAAGAGTGTATTCAACAAAACGATATCCGCTTGGCGTTGATGCAACTCCGGCACCGTATGATTTTGCACTTGGTTGGGACGGTTTGGAAAAAGAAGAAGTATTTAATACTATAAAAGCACGTCAAAGTTTCAGATGGGTACACTGGAAATTAAAACCTGATTGTCCATATACAGTTGACGGTGTGTATTTGCGTCTTGCAAATAATCACCTTATACCTGCAAATGACAATATTTTAAAGGGATTAAGCAAAGTTAAGAAAAAAGATATTGTATATATGGAAGGATATCTTGTTAAATTTGATACAGTAAAAGGTTCCAGAACCGCATCGGGAGTATCAAGTACAACCCGTGATGACCGAAAAAATCATTCTTGCGAAATAATGTACGTAACCCGCTTAGTTACAAAACATGGTGATTACAGGTAAGTTTTGGACTTTAAAGATACCAAAAGTTTAAATTTTGCGTAAGCGTAAATAATTGTAATATGTCTAAGAAAGGTGTAATATGAAAAATATTTATAAAATATGTATATCATTCATTATAACCGCAATTTGTATTCAGCAGGTAGCATTTGCACTGTATGAACAAACATATTACGAATGTCCATCAATGATGTTTTATACTCCAACAATGACACTAAAAAAACACTGTACGGGAATATACGAACTTTAGTAAACGATTATATAATTATATAAGCAAAAAAGAATGTACTCTGTCGTACAATGATGAATATGGCAAAGCCAATATTGAATATCAAAAAGGTTACTGCCGAATAAGTGACAGAAGATTTGTAGAAGGCACTTACAACGGAGCGGCCTGCAATATCGATTACGTTTTAACACCCGCACCAAAAATTATGGGTGTCGGTGCATGGCGGGGAGTTAAAAATCCTGAAGGTGCAAAATGTATTGATATGCTATATCGGCAACTGAAAGAGGTTTATCCTGATATGCAAAAATACGAATATTAAATTATTTTTTCATTGCATTATAATATTTTTGAACGCTTTTGGCATAAGAAATCTTTAATGGAGAGCCGTTGTAATTTTGTAATGCCTTAGTAATATTACCTTTTGCACTTTTTAACTTGCTTTTAAACAATGCTGTTCCGACTTCGATATTAACAGCAACATTATTTTTTACTGCTTTTAATAATTTTTCAACAGAACCATATTTATCCAATAAAGGTTTTAGTTCTTTTCCATACACATCAGAACGAAGATACATATCTTTAAGCGATATCGTTGTAAGTTGCATCATACCTTTACCATTTTTACCCGATGATTCCTGAGTAAAATGAGTTTCTTGTTTTGCAATAGAAGCAACAATAAGCGGATCAACATCATATTTTTTAGAGGTTTCAACAATTAAACTTGAAATTTGTTCAGCGGTATATTTTGAATTACCTCTGGCCTCGTCATTTTTTATAACTTCTGCAATTTGAGTTTTTATTTTAGCAGTATTATCTGACTTTTTCGTATTTGTCTTTGTTGTAGAAGTTTTTACCAATCCAAAAGTTTCAGAACAACTTTTAGTTGACTTTGTCTGTTCAGTGCTAAAAATAGAAGAGGTTGATTTGTAAGCGGGAACTTCCCAAAATTTTTTATTACCGTTTAATCCTAATTGCAAATCTTCGTCTTGTTTATTAAAGAGAATGCTCTCATTTTTTGCAGCAGACGCTTTATTTGAAGAATTATGAACAGAAATTTTGTTATTATTTGATACGTGATTTGAACCCATATAAAACTCCTAATTTTATATATTAATATATTACATTAATATTATACATCTATTATTTAAAAAATTAAAGCCCTTAAATATTTGTTAAAATTTATGTTATTTTTCTGTCCTGCAAAATAATTGATTATCATTTTGCGAGAGGTGAGAACC
>DFEL01000066.1 GCA_002369055.1 Cyanobacteria bacterium UBA3803 | reverse complement strand
ATCAGTTTATAAAGATAGGAGATGATACTATGGGCATGGCAGCATCACAGGCAAGATATTTAGGTCTTACCGCAAGAAAAACCAATGTTGAATACGAAGGTCAACAAATCAACCAAGCACGTACGGCTCTTGGTAATCAATCCGCAGCACTATGGAATCAAATGTTAGGTTTAACAATTCCGACAGTTCCAAGTATTACGGACTTTACAGAACTTCAATACTCGTTTAACGACGGTATTGCAAATTACACAATTTCCGATATTCAATCTGTTCCGACAGTAACAGATGAGGATGGAAATGCTTACAACAAATTAGTAACATACTACTTCTATGAAGATGTTTACAAAGGTGTTGAAACAACAAATTCAAATCCACAAGTTCAAGCTGTTAATACTTACGAAACTAAGTATGTGCCTGATACTGATCATACTCAAACATTTAATAGTGTTCAGTATGATACAACATCGGATAAATTTACTTTGTCGGACGGTACTGAATTGACATTGTCAAAAGTTACAGATCCTGGCATGATTAACAGATATGTTGAAGCAAATGGTGAGTTGGAAGATGGTCAATCAGTATATTCGTACACAGATGCAGACGGTAATGTTATGTATTGTGCTCTTAATCCGACAGAATTGGCAACAGCAGCAGCAGATTTAACATTCAACGGAATAAAAGAAGATAAAGTTGTAACAGGTTCAACATACATGTTGGGTAATTCTATTGCAGAAAAATATGATCCGACAGACCCACGTCAGCAAGTAGAAGTTGATCAATTGAGATATGATTTTGACGCATTGAAAGATGTTCCAAATGATGAAATCTATAAATATACAAGATATGGTCAAACATTCTA
This sequence comes from Cyanobacteria bacterium UBA3803, assembly GCA_002369055.1. Lineage (GTDB taxonomy): Bacteria > Cyanobacteriota > Vampirovibrionia > Gastranaerophilales > Gastranaerophilaceae > UBA6984. The sequence continues at coordinate 25,648 of DFEL01000066.1, read as the reverse complement.
TACAACAAAAGCAGAGTTAGATGATTGTATTGCGAAAACAAAACACGAAGAACCGGAATATGCATTATCTTCAAAAATTGATTTCCAACCTGCATTAACTCAATATTATGCAACAACATTATCAGAAAAAGTTGAAAATACAGATTATGCAATTATGGACGATGCTTCCGGTTCCGGACGTTATGCAAACATAAAATTGCAAAATATGAGTACTAAATTCAACTTGAAAGCTGAAGAAACAACAAATCAGGCAGCATATAACGATGCGATGAATCAATATAATTATGATTTAACAAAATACGAAAAACAAATGTCTGATATTAACGCAAAAACATCATTAATTCAAGAACAAGACAGAACACTTGAATTGAGATTAAAACAATTAGAAACCGAGCAAAAAGCTCTGGTAACCGAAATGGATGCCGTTAAGGGCGTACTTCAAAAGAACGTGGAATCTACATTCGGTACATTCAAATAATAAGTTTGAGCTTATTATTTCCCTTATTAATAAGCTCATTGAAAAAATTGCAAGTGTGTTTAATCACACACTTGCAATATGTAAAAAGTCAAGTATGGTAACGCACCAACAAAAGCCACGAGGTTAAGATTATGTCATACAAAAATGATAGTTTATTAGTAATAGCAAACAAATTCGGTTCGGCATCGAGTGATGCAAAAGTACAATTGTACGAAACTTATGACCGATTAAGAGATTTAACCGTATCAGGTTCAGCAAGTTCAGGTACAGGTTTTGAACTTGCAGGCGGTGCGTTATACAAACTTGCAAGTTTATTTGCACCATCTTCATTCATGTCAGTAATGGGTGGGACAGATTCTTTTAACATTCCCGGTACATCATACTGGTCGCCGATTACAGGTTCAACTGCACAAGTAAATGGAGCATCTTCCGCATTTGGTATTGGAAAATTAGGTTCATTTTCAGGTTTTCCAAGCGGTGCGGCAGGTATCTCACTAAGCGGTTTTTCAACAGGTGGTGCATCTTCAATTACAAATAATTTATTATCAGGTTTTGGTACATCAGAAGGTGTTGTAACAGGTGGAGCTTCTGCATTGGGCGGAATTGCTGATATTGCAAGTGCAACTGCTTACGGTGTAGGTACTGCAAACGGATACGGTTTAGGTATGCAAAATGTTGTAATGCCTATGGCAGGACTTATTTCAGGTTGGGGCGGTATCATGACTGCTGCTGCTCCATATTTGGGTGAATATGGTTTGCCTGCTATCGTAATGGGTAACTTGATGCAAGGTACTTCATCTGCTGCTTTGGCGGCTTATCAAAATGTTTCTGCTAATATTTTGTCAAATGCCGATACTATCCTATCTAACAAAGTAAGAAACATTGAAACTGTTTGCAAAATGCTTGATACACAAGGTGAAATTGTTAGAAAAATGTTAAAAGAAGGTATGGATTCAGATTCAAAAGCAATCCAAAACTTATAGAAATTAATAAACTATGGAATTAAGAACTTATTTAAGAATGATAATATACAAAGTCTTTATAAATAATATATTTATAAAGACTTTAGTATGGATTGTAAATTTTTATTACAATTTGTTCAATAAAATCCCATCTGCACTAAAGTTTAAAAAATCTATGCCGATAAAATATACGGATATGAAAAAAGACATAGTTTTTTTGAGTATCACGGGAGACAGAATAGATTGCACAATATGATTAAGACATGTTACAAACATGCTAAAAAGTAGGCAATAAAAGGTTTAGACATGTTTTTATATATATGAAGGCAATCTATAAAGTGAATAGAAGGAGGACATTATGTTCCAATCCGAAGCTTTACAGACTAACCTTAGAAGATTAATGAATTTCCTGGCATATACAAGGAATTATTTCGTAAAGAAAAATCCTATACAAGCAATGGGAAATGATATAGTATCAGCCATTAAAGAAGCATTGACGGTTCGTAAAAAACTCAAAATGGCACAATACAGGGTTAATTACCACAAGTATCAATTGAACAGAATGGAAGCATTAATTGCAGAAAATAATCAACACAACTTCCTTAAAGGAAAGAATTTCGACCAAACAAGATAAAGGATTAAATTTAAAATGGGCGTATTGACATCATCATTAAGAATGTTCACATTACAATCACAAAGATCAGACTTAAATTATAAAATTGATTTAGTATCGCAAGCAAAAGCAGATATCGCTTCACAAAACGCTCAATTGGTAAATGCAGGAACAGACTTGAGTGCTGATAGTCCTGTATTGAAACAATTGGAAGCAAGAAAAGAAAGATTGCATTTGTTAGAAAAGAAATTAGATCAACAATTGTTACAATATCAAACACAGTTATCAATGATAGATGCTCAATTAAAAAGATGTTCTGCTGATTTTGATTCAAGTGTTAAAAACATGTAAGAAAGATTTAAAAAGAAAAAAAGACCGCTTAAGCGGTCTTTTTTATTGCAAATTTGCTAATCAACCAAATACGATAAAACTTCTTCTACATGACCTTTTACTTTAACTTTTCGCCATTCTTTTTCAATTTTGCCTTTTTCATCAAGTACGAATGTTGAGCGTTCTATGCCCATGTATTTTCTTCCGTACATTGATTTTTCTTTCCAAACTTCAAAGGCTTCTGCCAATTTATGTTCAGGGTCTGACAGCAGTATGAAATTTATTCCTTGTTTTTCTTTGAAATTTTTATGACTTTTTATACTATCAGGGCTTACACCTACTAAATTTGTATGTGGAGTTAAGCGGTTAAAATTATCTCTAAAATCGCAGGCTTCTTGAGTACAGCCTGATGTATTATCCTTCGGATAAAAATATAAAATAGTTTTTTGTCCGCTAAAATCATTTATTGAATATTCTTTTTCATTTCCATCTTTATCTAAACCTTGTAATTTTATATTTAACATACTTAACCTCTTTTTTACATTGATACTATATAATTTTATGTAAAATTTTTGATATATGCAATATGCATGTTATTATAATCGTATAATGGCTAAAATTGATGACGTTTTAAGAGAGAAAATACTTATACTTGACGGAGCAATGGGAACAATGCTTCAGAAAAAAAATCTGTCTGAAGATGATTTCAGAGGAGATATTTTTAAAGATAATATTGTTCAATTAAAAGGCAACAATGATGTTTTGAGTATAACAAAACCTGAAGTTATAAAAGATATTCACAGAGCCTATCTTGAGGCTGGGGCTGATATTATTGAAACTAATACATTTTCTTCAAACAGAATTTCTCAAAAGGATTATAATTTAGAAAATTATGTAAAAGAATTAAATACATCATCAGTTAAAATAGCAAAAGAAATTGCAAAAGAGTATTCAACAAGTACAAAACAACGTTTTGTCGCAGGTTCTATCGGGCCTACAAATAAAACCTCATCTATCTCACCAAAAGTTGAAGACCCTGCATTTAGAGATGTAACTTTTGATGAACTTGTTGATGTTTACACCGAACAAGTTGATGTTATGGTAGAAAACGACGTTGATGTGTTTTTGGTTGAAACAATATTTGATACTTTAAATGCAAAGGCTGCCCTATATGCTATAAATCAGTCTTTGAAAAAATATAACAAGTGTATTCCAGTAATGGTTTCGGTTACATTATCCGATAAATCGGCAAGAACCTTGTCAGGACAGACATTAGAGGCTTTTTATTATAGCATAAAACCTTTTAACCCTATATCAATTGGTATAAATTGTGCTTTAGGTATAGAGGATATGATACCTCATATAGAGCAGTTATCAAAAATAGCAGATTGTTATATAAGTTTATATGCAAATGCAGGTTTGCCTGATGCTTTTGGACAATATACTGATACACCTGAAGATATGGCAAAAGGTTATGCGTATTTAGCAAAAAAAGGTTGCGTAAATATCTGCGGAGGTTGTTGCGGAACAACTCCAAAGCATATAAAAGCAATTAGTGAAGCTGTAAAAAAATATTCACCTAAAAAACTTTCAAATATTAAAAAAGGTGCTGTATTTACCGGATTGGAACAGTTTTCATTAAATGAAAATCAAAAATTTGCAATAGTTGCTGAAAGAACTAATGTTACAGGGTCAAAAAAGTTTGCCCGTTTAATACAGGAAAAAAATTACGAAGAAGCATTAAATATAGCAAGAGGACAAATTGAAAATGGTGCAAATGTTATTGATATAAGTTTTGATATGCCATTAATTGATGCAAAATCCGAAATGATAAATTTTTTAAATCTTATAGCATCTGAGCCTGATATCGCCAAAGTTCCGATTATGATTGACAGTTCTGATTTTGAAGTTATTAAAGCAGGCTTAAAATGTATTCAGGGTAAGGCTATTGTAAATTCCATAAGTTTAAAAGAAGGTGAAGAAAAATTTATTGAACATGCAAAATTTATAAAATCATTAGGTGCTTCCATGATAGTTATGGCATTTGATGAAGAAGGTCAAGCCTCAACAACAGAAAGAAGAATTGAAATAGTTGACAGAGCATACAAAATTTTAACGGAAAAAGTTGGCATATTGCCTAGTGATATAATTTTTGATTTAAATGTTTTTCCTCTTGCAACAGGAATAAAAGAACATAATATTAACGGAATTTCTTTTATTGAGTCAACAAAAATAATAAAAGAAAGATATCCAGATGTTATGATATCAGGCGGAATAAGTAATATTTCATTCTCTTTCAGAGGTTTGAACAGAGTAAGAGAAGCCATACACAGTGTATTTTTGTATCACGCAATCAATGCAGGACTTGAAATGGGTATAGTAAATGCGGGTATGCTGGAAATATACGACGATATAGAACCAAAATTAAGAACGCTTGTTGAAGATGTTGTTTTAAACAGAAGTGATGATGCAGGTGAAATACTTTTGGAATATGCACAATCAATTGATAATAGTAATTCTTCAATTAACAAAAAGGATAACCTTGAATGGAGAAATCAACCTGTCAAAAAACGTTTGCAGTACGCACTAATTAAAGGAAATGCAGAATTTTTGCAAGCAGATTTAGATGAAGCACTAAAAGATTTTTCCCCTTTAGAAATTATAGAAAATTACCTTATGGATGGAATGAATGAAATAGGTAAACTGTTTGGTGAAGGAAAAATGTTTTTGCCTCAAGTTGTAAAGAGTTCAAGAACAATGAAACAGGCTGTTGATTATTTAAAACAATATCTTAAAAAAGATAATTCCAAAACAAAACTTGGAAAAATTGTTCTTGCAACCGTAAAAGGCGACGTGCATGATATAGGTAAGAATATCTTAAATTTAATTTTAACTTGCAATAATTTTGAAGTTATAGATTTGGGAGTAATGGTAAATTGCAGTGATATATTAAAAGCAGCAGCAAAAGAAAAAGCGGACATAGTTGCACTTTCTGGGTTAATAACTCCGTCATTGGATGAAATGATAACGGTTGCAGAGCAAATGGAAAAATCGGGAGAAACACCTGCTGCAATAATGATAGGTGGAGTTACAACAAGCAAACTGCATACAGCATTAAAAATTGCACCTAAATATAAAGGAATCGTTGCACATAGTGAGGATGCTTCTCAAGCAGTTGTTGTAGCACAAAAAATAATTTCAAAAGATAAAGATTTTATTGAAGGTCTAAAAGCAGAACAAAAAAGATTATTTGAGGAATATAATAAAATTGTTTAACATTTTAGTTAGCTAACGAGTAATGTTTGTCATATATAATATTTAAAAAATATACAATAGATAGTATAATTATATTATATATGCTTCTCTATTCATGTAACATTTTCCGTAAAATGTTACATGTAATATATTCCCATATTTCAATAATATCAAACATTTTTGCTAAAATCAAGATTTTAAAATTACAATAATTTTTACTATTTAAACATTATGTCATTCCGAATTTATTTCGGAATCTAATATTTGAAAGATGCTGAAACAAGTTCAGCATGACACTATCCGGTGTTTTTATAATTATTTGTATGCTTAAAAATCAATGTAACATTTTACGGAAAATGTTACATGAATGGAAAGGGCTTAATATGGTGAAAATAGTTAATTGTACAGAATGTTTAAAAAATAAACTATATAAAATTTATAAAAAAACAATGGCATTTACCTTAGCAGAAACATTAATTGTAATGGGTGTAATCGGTGTAGTTGCAGCTTTGACATTGCCAAACTTAAATCAATCAACAAATAACAAAGAAAAAGTAGCAAAAGTTAAAAAGATATATCAAAATTTAAGCGATGCTTTTGGTCGAGCACAAGCAATTTATGGACCTTATGATGAGTGGTGTAAAAATGTTAACGATTCAGATTGTTTTAAAAAAAAAGGTGAGCGGATTACAGAATTTATGAAACTATCAAAAAATTTTGGTATATGTGCAAGTAATGATTGTAATCCTACTGATGTGAAAGAACTTAGAGGTAATGACACTTGGGAGGCTCCATGCGGTAATGATGCATATTGTGTGGTATTGGCGGATGGTACTCTTGTTGGAATTAAAGGTAATATAGAAGTTGATATAGACGGTTTATATAAGGGTGCAAATACCGTTGGCATAGATGTTTTTGCTTTTGATTTGAATCGTGATACGGGAGAATTAGTACCGAATTCTCATGGTATTGCAAGATGTTTTTCAAAAGGAGTATGTACTGAATGGGTTATTATGAATGGAAATATGGATTATTTAAAGGCAGATAGTAGCGGTAAATGTCCAAATAATACACAATTATCAGAAACGGTTACTTCTTGTAATTAAAGTCAACAATAAAAACGGCTTGCAGAATGCAAGCCGTTTTTTGTTTGAAAGTTTTTGGATTAAGCAATACCGATTTGACGCATTGGCATCGCTTTTTTACCCAATTGAGCAGCTGAAGTTTGAACTTCACCGTCTTTAATGCCTAAGCCTACATAAGCTGATTCGTTTGCAAATGGATTGCCACCGTCTGCTCCGCCTTTTTGTACTTTTGATACAGGTTGGAACGGATTAACACCATTAACACCTTGAAGTTTCTTCATTGCGAATGGGTTGTTGTTTAATGCTGAAATATCCACAATTAATATCCTTTCTTACTTATATTAAAACATTTTATTTTTAAAAATTGCGTCATGTTAACAATTTTTTAACAAAAATTTTTATTTTACTCTTGAAAACGTGTCATGTTCTTGTTAATATTAACAGGATTAAAAGAGATTTTGAGGGGATAAAATTATGTCAAAACGTGTTTTATTATGTATTATGGACGGTTGGGGAATTTCCTGCGGAAATGATGAAACTAACGCAGTTAAATTAGCAAATCCTGTTAATTTTTATAAACTTAGAGAAACTGAAAAATATACACAAATTCATGCCGACGGTGAATTTGTAGGCTTGCCTGAAGGTCAAATGGGTAACAGTGAAGTCGGACACTTAAATTTAGGTGCAGGAAGAATTGTTTACCAAGATTTATCAAAAATTAACAGAAGTATAAAAGACGGTTCTTTCTTTAAGAATGAAAAATTTATGAATGCGGTAGAACATGTTAAGAAAAATAATTCTGCATTACATTTATACGGACTTGTTTCAACAGGTGGTGTACACTCATCTTTAGACCATTTATTAGCATTAATTAAAATGGCAAGCGAAAACGGTTTGGAAAAAGTTTATGTACACGCATTTTTAGACGGTCGTGATACACCTCCTGCAAGTGCTTGCACTTACTTGCAAACTGTTGAAGATGAATTGAAAAAATACAATCTTCCTCCTGTTGCATCAGTTGTTGGCAGATATTGGATTATGGACAGAGATAACCGTTGGGAACGTGTTGAAAAAGGCTATAATTGCTTAATGTTAGGTGAAGGAAACAAAGCAAATTCTGCTATCGAAGGTGTGAAAGCATCTTATGCAAAAGATGTTACAGATGAATTTGTTGAACCGATTGTTTGCGGTGGCGAAGAATCAAGAATTCACGATAACGATGCTATTATTTTCTTCAATTACAGACCTGACAGGGCAAGAGAAATTTCAAGAGCAATAAATTTTGACGATTTTACAGGTTTTGAAAGAAAAGTTGTAAGAAAAAATCTTTACTACGTAACATTTACAAAATATGATGAAACTTTCACTTTTCCTGTTGCGTTTGAAAAAACAAAAATGGCAAACATTTTAGGCGATGTATTGGAACAAAACGGTGTAAATCAATTTAGAACGGCAGAAACAGAAAAATATGCCCATGTTACATTCTTCTTTAACGGTGGTATTGAAGAACCAAACGCACATGAAACTCGTAAACTTGTTCCGTCACCAAAAGTTGCAACTTATGATATGCAGCCTGAAATGAGTGCTTATGAAGTTTGCGAAAATGTATTAAATGCAATTGATGATGAAAAATACGGATTTATTTTAGTAAATTTTGCTAATCCTGATATGGTAGGACATACAGGAGTTATCGAAGCTGCAACTAAGGCTTGCAAAGTTGTTGATGAATGTGTAGGTAAAATTGCGGATAAATGCAAAGAAAAAGGTTTAACTATGCTTTTAACTGCTGATCATGGTAATGCGGAAGTTATGGTGAATGCTGAAACAGGTAAACCTCACACTGCTCATACAACAAATGAAGTTCCATTTATTGTAATTAATGCGGATAAAGATATTGAATTAAAAGAAACAGGTGCATTATGTAATGTAGCACCGACTGTTTTACAATTAATGGGAATTCAAAAACCCGAAGAAATGGACTGTGATTCTTTAATTAAGTAAGGAAAAATAAATAAAATGGCTGAAAACGGAAAAGGTTTAGATATAGATTTATCATTCAAAAAAAACAATGTTGATGAATTATTCTTTAATTTAAGTGAAAATCCAAACGGATTTAAAAATAAAGATTTCAGATATACATTGAGTTTAATTTATCAAACTGTTGAAGATGAATTTGCAGGTATATTTTTAAGTCCTAATCCGCCTGTCAGAAATACGGAGTTTTATCTTGTTAATAATGCAGGTAAACAGTCGTTTTTTGTTACTCCTACAAATAATTTTCAGTATTACTTAAAATCTAAAGGGTCATTATTCCGTTGTTCATCAAGCGTTTTAGGCACAAAAGTCGGATATGCACTGCCTCTTGATTTAGTTTTGGATTATTTTGGCGGATTTGGCGATATTGTAGATTTTCAAGACCTTTCTTACACATTTATTTATTTGAATAAATTAACTCAGTTTGTAATGAAATTAATTGAAAAGCTATATTTTATTCCGACTGTAAAACGTCGCGGACAAATGTTCAGAATTGTTTATGAACCAATTATTGCAAATAAACAGCTTGCAAGAATTATTAATCAATTTGAAGAAAATTTACCTGAAGATTTGTTTATTCAAGGAGAAATGCCTAAAAACTTCGTAACAGAATTTATTTATGATTACTTGAATTACGTTATTTATAAATTTTTGGGAATTAAAGCATACAAGTTTAAAGATATTAAATCAGGTACTTATTTAATCAAAGATTTAGAACAAAAATCATTGATGAAGGGTAACGATTATGCGGAAAACTTTGCTCAATGGTTTGATGAGCTATATTTGGGTAAATATGACGTTATTCCGTTCTTTAAAGTAAATAAAATTACAGATGAGGAATTTGAATTAAAAGTTCATATTAAAAACAGAAAAACAGGCGAAACTGCTTTAATTGACCAGCTTTATAAAGATGAAGAAGTTTTTGGTGTAACTTCATCAGATATTGCAAAAATTGTGGAAAAACAATTAAACTATGCAACAAGATATATGCCTGAATTGGAAACATTATTTGAAGATGAAGAAAAATTATCTTTAACTCTTGATTTGGGCGAAGTTTATAAAATAATTACACAAACGGCATACTATTTACAAAAAGCACAAATTGAAGTTATTTTGCCTGATGAGCTTGTTAATGTGGTTGTACCTCGTGCTTCAATCAATGCAAGAGTAAAGGCTTCTCGTTCCGGAGAATTATTGGATATTTTCAACACAACTTCTTCAAGTGCAATTTCATTAGATGATATTTTAGATTTTTCTTATGAAATAGCACTCGGCAATGAAAAAATGTCACTGGAAGAATTCCAAGAATTGATTAAAGATTCAAAGGGACTTGTTAAATATAAAAATAAATATATTCTTGTAGATGAAGATGAAAGCAAAAAACTTATTGAAAAGATTTTAAAAGCCGATCACAGCAAAATGACAAGAATGCAATTAATTCATGCTTCAATGTCAGGTCAAATAGATGAATATGATTTTGATTATGATGAAGCTTTCGCAAATATTTTGAAAGACTTCACTAAACCTGTAGAGGTTACACCGCCAAAAGAATTAAAAGGTGAATTAAGACCATATCAACAAACAGGTTTAAAATGGTTGTGGACAAATGTTTCAAAAGGTTTTGGCTGTTGTATGGCTGATGATATGGGGTTAGGTAAAACTATTCAAGTTATCAGTTTAATTTTAAAACTTAAAGAAGAAGATAAACTTAATAAACCTGTTTTGGTTGTTTGTCCGACAACTTTAATGGGTAACTGGATGAAAGAATTGCAACTTTTTGCACCATCTCTAAAGGCAACCACATACCACGGAGCTGAAAGAAAATTGAATACCGAAGTTGATATCATTCTTACAACTTATGCTATTATGCGTATTGATATTGAAGAATTAAAGAAACATCAATGGGGTATGATTATTGTTGATGAGGCACAAAACATTAAAAATCCTGATACAGCACAAACATTAGCAGTTAAAATTTTAAAATCTGATATTAAAATTGCAATGACGGGTACTCCTGTTGAAAACAGATTGACGGAATTATGGAGTATATTTGACTTTATTAATGGCGGTTACTTGGGAACTTTAAGAGAATTCCAAAAAAGCTATGCAATACCTATTGAACGCTTTAAAGAAACTTCCCGCGCAACAAAATTAAAAATGTCAGTTTCTCCATTTGTTTTAAGACGTTTGAAAACTGATAAACACGTTATTTCAGACTTACCGGAAAAAATGGTACTTAATGATTATTGCTATTTATCTAAAAATCAAGCAGTGCTTTATGAAAAAACTCTTAATGAAATGATGGAAAAAATTAGCGGATTTACAGGAATTAACAGACGTGGTAATATCTTTAAACTTATTACTGCACTAAAACAAATTTGTAATCACCCATATCAATTCTTGAAATCCGGAGATATGAATAAAGAATCTTCAGGTAAAATGGAACAATGTATTCAACTTGTTCAAAGTATTATTGATAATGATGAAAAAACACTTATTTTTACCCAATACAAAGAAATGGGAGATATTTTAGTTCACGTAATTGAAGAAGAATGCGGAACAACACCGGTATTTTTCCACGGTTCATTAAACGTAAATCAGCGTGAACAGATGATTGAAGATTTCCAAAACAATCCTGAAACAAAAGTAATGATATTATCATTAAAAGCAGGCGGTACAGGTTTGAACTTAACAAGTGCAACAAACGTAATCCACTACGATTTGTGGTGGAATCCTGCGGTTGAAGATCAAGCAACTGACCGTACTTATCGTATCGGACAGGATAAAAATGTAATGGTTCACAGGCTTATTACATTAGGTACTTTTGAAGAAAAAATTGATGAAATGCTTAAATCCAAAAAAGAACTTGCAGACATGGCTGTTTACGAAGGTGAAAAGATTATTACAGAACTTTCTGACCAAGAAATTTACGAAATATTTACACTTACTGCACAATAACATGGCAATTTTTGTATAAAAAAATCCTTTATATACATGTATAAGTGTATTTGTGTGTAAATGATTATTAATAGTAATTATAAAAATTTTATACAGCCTAATTTTACGGCGAATATTATGCCTAAAAATTGTGCTGAATATATAGATAATAAACTTAAATATGCAAAAACAGCCGACATATTTTGTCATGCTTCAAGTGATGAAGATTCTTTTAACAGTGCAAAAGCGATGTATTCTTACCTTGAATCTCAAGGTGTAAAATCAAGAATTATCGTTTCAAACGGTAAAGAATGTTACGATTACAACGCAAACAAATACAACATCATACAGGCAAGCGAAGTTAATGAAAACACTAAAAAAGCCGATATTGCTCTTTGTGTAGATTTTAGTGCCACAAGCCGTGCCGTTCCAAATGTTATGAAATACATAAACAGTTACGGTGCAAATGTTGTAGGTTTTGACCACCATAATAATACTGATAAAATTACACCAAATTATAACCAAATTACAAAATCTTATGCAAAAACACAAGAATTACCAAAACTTGATGCCAAAAATTTCTACATTGATTCAAGTGCAAAATCAAATTGTGCAATTATTTCAAGATTTTTTGATGCAATAGGGCACAAAATTAATCGTGAAGAAGGTCGTTCACTCCTTGCAGGCATGATTGATGATACTTCAAAAGACGGTTTTACAAAAATTTCAAAATTAGGTCAAATTGAAGTTTTGGATAAAACTAACGATAATGGAAATACAAAAACTGTTATGAATAATGTTTTATCAAAATTAAATGTTTTTGATAAATTAAATGTTTTAAAACACTTTAGCGATAAAACAAAATTAACTGATAAAGAAATTAAATTTCAAGAAACATTAAAAGAACGCACACAATACTCTAAAAACGGAAAATTTGCATATCTTGAAATTCAGCAAGGTGATGAAGCTTGGGAAAATTTGGGCAGAGATACAGTAAGAACAAAAACTGTTTTGGGTAATTATCGTAAAAAGATGCTCGAAGATAAAAATTTGGATGCCGTTGCGGTATTTTTCCCTACAAACGATGAGAATTCATATAAAATGAGTATTTTAACACGAAATGATTATGCAAAACAAATTATTAATGAAATAAAATCTTCAACTTACCCTAACTTAGTAGCAGGCGGACATGACGACAGAAGTGGCGGTAGTATTGAATCTTCCGATAAACGAGTTTGTCATAATTGGGTAAATCTTTTTGTTAATGCTGCCGATAAAATTTTAGCATAGGCTAAGATTTTTTAAATTGTTGTTTTAAATATTTTACAATACCGGAATTTAAATTTTTGTTTATAACCATAACAATATTTTTGTTTTGTGTGTCTGTATATTCGGAATAAAGGTTTTTGTCATCTTTATTTCCTACAAAAACTTTCCACAAATTTGAAACTTGTTTTCTGAAATATTTTGAACCAATAGCAGCAAAATCAGCATTACTGATTGAGTATTCAACCGTAAAAGTCAATGCTTTTTCGGACATTTTAGCTGGACTAAAATCATCTTTTATGTGTATTGGTTTTTGATAAAAAATCAAGTCAGGTTTAAATGCGTGCAAGCTGGCAAGAGAACAAGTTTCTCTGTCCATATCGTCAATTGCATCTATTTTGAAAGTTCGCAGTAATTCTAAATCTTTAGCCATCTTATCTTCGTTAATTTCTTCTGTTTCAAGAAGATTATTTGTAACTAAAATAATTGGGAATAATTTAAAATTTTTATCAAAATACAAAAGATTATACAAACCGATGAAATCGCTGTGTTGCACATCAGATGCAATAAACACGGTTCGTATCGGTTTTGTGGATGTTCTTAAACGTTTTATTTGTTTAATGTAATTTGTTTTTGAAATTATTTCTTGTGTATCGCAAATAAAAGAATATTTTATAGTAGTGAAAATATTTTTGCTTTCAATGAGATAGTTACAACCAGCACATATTTTATTAAAAGCTTTTTTTAAGACATCTTTTGCTGATGTTTGTATGATAGGTTCAATGATTATGTGTTTATTGACATAATAATTACGTTTTAAAAATTGTTTTGATTTTTCAAACATAATATTTGTATCAAGTACAACATTAAACTTTAGAGCTCTTAGTGCTAATGGTTTATATAAATTAAATCCTTTGTAATCTGTTGCTCTGTCCTCAATAATACGTTTGTCGCTTATACCTATTACGTTAATATATTTTTTAATGTCATAATTGTCAAGAATTGCATCAAGAAATAATCCCATACCAAAAAGTATAACTTTCTTACCTTCATACTTTTCTTGCAGTTTTTCAAGTTTTTTTTCAAAATTTACTGATTTTAAATAATCAACGTAAGAAAGGTATTCTTCATTCATTACTGCTATTTTCAACCTCTGTTTGTACTTCTTGGTTTATTTCTTCTTCATCTTTTGAAAATTCTTCATTGTTATCAATCATTAATCTTGCAACTGTTTCAAAGGCTCTTGTTACCAGTTCATCAGATTCGTAATATTTAAACTCACCTAATCTTCCTGCAAAATATATGTTATGTAAAACTTTTGATTCTTCAACATATTTTTCGTATATTTCTTGGGAATCAGAATTATTTATAGGGTAAAATCTTTCATTTTTTCCAAGTTCAAACTGTTCTATATATTCAAAACCTACAATGTTTTTGTTCGTGCTATATATAGCGTTAGGCAAAATATTTTTGAATACGTTTGCTCTAATAAAATCATAATTGTAAGGATAATTAAATGTTTGACCGTTTAAATCCGTCAGTTTTTCATCAATTTCTACTCTAACGCTTCTATATGGTAATTCGCCGTGCTTATAGTCAAAATATTCATCAATTGAACCGGTAAAGAAAATTCGGTCATATTTTCTTGGATTTATTTCAGAAAAATCAGTATTTAGTTTAAGTTTGATATTTTTGTGTCTTAAAATATTTTCAATCATATTAGTCCAGCCACAAGCAGGAACTGCTTGATATTTTTCTTTAAAATATCTGTCGTCAAGACTTATATCAAACGGATAATATGTATCTGCACATGGAGGAATTGAGTTTTCATCAATACCCCATTGTTTTACAGTATAAGGTTTAAATACATTTTCATAAAAATATTCCGATAAAAATTTCAAATCTTCATCAAAATTTCGGTTCATTTCGGCTAATGTGATTTTTTTATTGTAACCAAATTTTGCTATCAATTTATTTTCAAGCATTTTCGCAAAGTCTTCAGGGAAAACTTCATGCAGTGTTAATAAACATAATGGTAAAGTTGCATTTATACCTTGAATTTGAACAAGAGGTCTGAATGTCAATGGTTGTAATTTAGTAAATTTGCTTAAATAATCCCAAATGAATTTATTATTTGTATGTAAAAAATTAGCATGTCTTGGCTGAACCAAAATACCTGATTCTTTGTCAATATAATCGTAGTGCATTCCTCCAATGTGTGAGGCCTTGTCAATTACAACAACTTCTTCATCAAGCTTTGATGCAATTCTTTCTGCTATAACCGCACCTGTTAATCCTGCACCTACTACTAAATTTTTCATTTTTTAACTCCTGTTTGAATTAGTGTACCATGTACTTGTTTGATATTCAAATTAGTCAACAAACCTAAATTTTATTAGAGTCCAAAATGCTTGAAACCCGTCTTTCCACGTGATTTTTTTACCTTCAGCATATTCTCTGCCATAATATGAGATAGGTAATTCATAAATTCTGGCACCTTTTTTTAGTACCTTTGCCGTGATTTCAGGTTCAAAATCAAATCGGTCAGACTTAATTGTAATATCTTTTATAAAATCAGCCCTAAAAGCCTTATAACAAGTTTCCATGTCTGTAAGTGTAGTGTTATATAAAATATTTGTTATTAGTGTAAGTAATTTGTTTCCGAGTAAATGGTGGAACATAAATGCTCTGGATGGCTTTCCTCCATTTAGTCTTGTACCGTATGCGACATCCGCTTTATTATCTAAAATTAATTGTATTAAATCTTTGTAATCAACAGGGTCATACTCCAAGTCGGCATCTTGAATTACAATGATATCTCCGGTTGCTTCTTTTAGACCTGTTCTGATAGCAGCACCTTTACCTTGATTTACATCATGATACAAAACTTTATATGATAAAGTCGAATAAAGTTCTTTTGTTCCGTCTGTTGAACCGTCATCAATTAAAATAATTTCTTTTTCCAAACCGCAGAAATCAGTCTTTTCAACCTTTTCAAGAATTTGGTTTAATGTTTTTATTTCATTATATACAGGAATTATAATAGTGATTTTTTGCATACATTCTTCTCTAAAATTTAATAAAAAAAATATTTTGAAATATTCTAATAAATATTGTACAATAAAAACATAATATTTATAGGGGTGTATTATGACTAATACTGAACTGACAGAATTAAAAGATAAAGAATATGCCGAAAGCTTGCTAAATACGGCTGTAAAAGAGTTTAATAAAAAAAATTACTCTATGTGTAAGAATTTGTTAAATGAAGCAGAACCTACATTTAAAAATTCTAAGAACGGAGAAAAAATATCAATTTGTTTTGCATTAAAAGGTGCATTAGAGTATATAGTTGATAAAAACAGCTATCAAGAAGCACTTGATTTACTGGAAGATGCTAAATTTTTGGCTGCATATACTCAAAATCATGAGGCAAAAACTTTTGTTGAATACGTTTTAGGTAATATTTATAAATTAGAAAAAAGTTATGATTTAGCAAAATTACATTTTACAAATGCAAAAAATTTGGCTTTTAAAGGTGATAATTTAAATTTATTGGATTTAATTACCGAAAATTTAGAAGAAATACAATCTATTTCTCAAGGATTACTTTCAAATAAACGTGACCCGTTGGTAGCATTAGTAAAAATAGGTCAATCCGTATCAGCAGAAACAAATATTGATTCTTTGTTAAAAGTTATTGCAGAAGAAACAAAAGAGGCAATTCAAGCAGACAGATGTACGGTATTTTTGTTTGATAAAGAAAACAATGAATTGTGGTCTAAAGTTGCTTTAGGTTTAGAAAATTCAGAAATTCGTTTTCCTGCGGATAAAGGACTTGCCGGTCATTGTGTTAAAACAGGAGAAACAATAAATATTAAAGATGCATATAACGATTCTCGTTTTAATCCGGAAATTGATTATAAAACAGGGTATAAAACAAAGACAATATTGTGCATGCCGATAAAAAATTTACAACAAAAAATAATAGGGGCATTTCAAGTATTAAATAAGCTGGAAGGCTATTTTACGGATGAAGATGAAGATTTGCTTGTTGCAATAGGTTCGTCAGCAGGTATTGCTTTAGAAAATGCTCAGTTGTTTAAGACTCAGCAAAAAATGTTAGAAGAACAAAAAATTGTATTTGACAGTTTTATAGAAACACTTGCAGCTTCTATCGATGCTCGTGATAAAATTACCGCAGGTCATTCAAGCCGTGTAAGGATGTATTCTTCATTAATTGCAAAGGCAATGGGGTTGCCTGATGATGAAGTGAGCATTATTGAAAAAGCTGCAACATTGCATGATATAGGTAAAATTGGTATACGAGATTCAGTTTTACAAAAAGAAGGTCGTCTGACTGATGATGAATATAAGCATATTCAATCTCACGTAGAAATTACTCATGATATTTTGCAAAAAATTCACATGTCTGCTGATTTCAAAAAGATAGCAGAAATAGCATGCTCTCATCATGAAAAGTTTGATGGAACAGGTTATTACAGACATAACAACGGTAATGATATTCCTCTTGGCGGAAGAATTTTAGCCGTGTCAGATGTTTTTGATGCAATAACTTCAAAAAGACACTATCGTGATAAGATGCCAATAGTAAAAGTTATGGGAATTTTATTAAAAGATTCCGGTACTCATTTTGACAGTAATGTTGTTGATGTATTTATGAATTTGAAATGCGACAGCATAATTAAAGTATTTTTGACTGAAAATCATCTTGAACTAAAAAAAGAAGATGGTGATTTTTTGGCTCAATATACAATGAAAAATTTATACGATACAATGCAATTGGAGCCGGATACGCTTGATAATACTCAGCAAAATTTTATAAGCTTGTTTAATACGTATTATTACGGGCAATTTGAAAAGGATACGGTTAATGATTAAAAAGTGCATAGTAACACTTATTATATTTTTATTTGCGACGCAAATCTCAATAGCAAAGGAAGATAAACCCATATCAACCTACAAAGATTTTGATGAACTAACAATTGATTTGCTTGATCCGTCAATGAAGGTTACGCAACTTTCAGTTAATTTTAATGTTGTAATATCGCAAATGGAAGCTTTTAGTGATTTTATAAGAGCAACAGATAAATTTAAACAAAGTAATGTAAGTACGGCTTATGATGATTATAAGTTCGTATTGGATAATATTGATACAAATGATTTTGGCTATACTTTAATGGCAAATAAACTGGCTGAATACGGATTGTTTTATCTGTCAAGTTTAGCAAGCAAAAAAATGAGTGATACTGATATTACAAGCAATCATATTAAAAATTATGAAAAATTCTTTTATCCAAAAACAAGACTTCCTTACAATGAAGAAATTTATCTTGCAGAAGCATATTCAAACATAATGTTCAATGATCAAAGTAAAGAAACTATGGATGAATTAATGCTAAATAATGATTTACTTGAAAATTTTGATTATGCAAATTATATTTTGGCACTTGCTGCATATAAAGCGAACCGATTGCCGATAGCAAAGCAATATATACAAGTTGCTGTTACACAAAATCCACAAAATATAAATTATAAAATATTACAAGCACAAATTTTTGCAAACAGTATGAAACCGCAAGATGCATTGAAAGTTGTTAATCAAATAAAAAAAGAAGATTTAACCGAAGCAGAGCTTCTAAGGCGTGTTAATTCAATAGAACAATATGTTTTATATAAAAATGCCAAAAAGGATTGGGAAAGAAATTATCATTTAGGTAATTATTATTTTTACGAAGGTGATTATACAAAAGCAGTAAAAACATTGCAAGGTGCAATAGGTAAAAATAAATCGTTTAATGCAAAAATTAATGCATCTTTGAGTAATGTATATCTTGCAATGCAAGAGTATGAAAAGGCAAAGGATTCAGCAGAAAGAGCATTGAGAAAAGATAGTAATAATGCTCAAGCGAATTTAGTTTTAGGTAACATTAACTACCTTTCAAAAAACTATAAAAAGGCTTTAAAAAATTATAAAAAAGCCGAACAAGATAGAGCAACTCAGCTTCATGCAAGCGTAAAAGTAGCAAAAACACTTCAAAAATTAGGTGAAGAAAAAAAATCAAAAGAATTGTTTGAAAACGTATTAAAAAAATCTTCAATAGAATATGAAGCATATTATAATGTTGCAATGACAGAACCATTTAAACAACTTGCATATTTAAAAAAGGCTTTAGCACTTAATATTATGTATATAGACGCTTGGATTGGACTTGCAAGGTATGAACTTTCAAGAGATAATTTTAATCTCGCCCAAGACTATCTGTCTACTGCCTTTTATATTGATCAAAATGATTTTAGATATTACTATTATCAAGGCTTGATATACAAAAATAAAGATGACATGATGACTGCGGCGATGTTTTTTAAAAAATGTTTGAAATTGAATCCTAATTGTACAGAAGCAAAGAAAGAATTAAGTTTATTATGACGTTAAAAAAAAGCAATTTATTAATAATAGAAGACCATGAACTAACTCGTTTTGCGTTAAAAACAGCATTTGACGGTGCTGATTTTGTAGAAAATTTATATGAGGCAGATTCTGCTGAGGCAGGTATTCAAATATTTAAAGAAAATAAAATAGATTTGATTATAATGGATTTAGGTTTGCCAAATATGAACGGTATTGAGGCAACAGGTGTTATTCATTCAATGAATATGGATGTAAAAATTGTTATATTAACATCTCATAATGACGAAAAAGAAGTTCTTGACAGTATTAAGGCCGGTGCAAACGCTTATTGTTCAAAAGAAATTAATCCGCAAAAACTTGTAACTGTTGTGCAATCTGTTTTGGATGGTGCGGCTTGGTTTGATCCCGCAATTTCTCATGTTGTGTTAAAGGCTGCAACAACCCACCAAGTGAATGAGGTTACACCTGTAAAAACAGATTATAATCTTACTGCAAGAGAAATGCAAATATTGAAATTAATTACGGAAGGTTATAGCAACACTGATATAACACAAGAACTTTCTTTAAGTATAAATACAATTAAAGTTCATGTTGCGAGTATTTTGCAAAAACTTGAGGTAAATGACAGACTTCAAGCAGCATTAAAAGCAATTAAAAATAACATTGTTTAAGGTTTATATATGACAGAATTGGCAAAAATTTTAATAGTAGATGATAATCCAAAATATTTGGCAGATGCTCTTCCGATGTATGGATACGAAGTTGCTGTTGCAACAGATGGTATTCAGGCATTAAAAATCTTATCAAAAGATGCCGATAACATACATTTAGTTCTTTTAGATGTAATGATGCCAAATATGAATGGTTGGGATACATTAAAAACTATAAGAACAACCGAAAAAACAAAAACTTTGCCTGTAATAATGATAACGGCCGTAAGTGAAGAACAGAAAATAGTTTCAGGATTAAAAATTGGGGCTGATGATTATATTGTAAAACCGTTTGTTTTACCAAATTTACTTGCGAGGATAGAGGCTGTTTTAAGACGTTCTAATTGGAATAAAAAAGAAGCAAAATCTGTTGATATATCTTTTTCAT
Source organism: Cyanobacteria bacterium UBA3803 (assembly GCA_002369055.1). Classification (GTDB taxonomy): domain Bacteria; phylum Cyanobacteriota; class Vampirovibrionia; order Gastranaerophilales; family Gastranaerophilaceae; genus UBA6984. The sequence continues at coordinate 5,157 of DFEL01000066.1, read as the reverse complement.
CGGATGAGCCGGTTGAAACTCTTACGCAGCGTGAAAAAGAAATTTTATCTCTTGTTGCTAAGGGTGCAAGTAATCATGATATTGCTGAAAAACTTATTTTAAGAGAAGTTACGGTAAAAACGCATTTGAATAGTGTTTTCAGAAAACTAAAGGTATCAAATCGAACACAAGCGGTACTTTTAGGTATGCAATTAAAATTAATTGAGGAATAAATATAAAGGAGACAAACAAAAAAAATGAGCAATTACACAAAAGACGAGTTAGTTACTTTAGTGCAAGAAAACCCTGAAGAATTTAATTCTTGGAAACAAAATCAAGACGAAGAAGTTGATTTAAGTGAAGTTGATTTTTCAAACATTGTATTAACAGGTGTTGATTTTACTGACGTTGATTTAAATTCAAGTTCCTTTGCAGATTCTCATTTAACTGAGGTTAAATTTCAAAATTGTGATTTAACATCTGTTGATTTTACACGTTCAAATTTAGTTGAATGTGATTTTACTGATGCGATTTTACCGGGTGCTGATTTTTCTTATGCAGCCGTAAATTATTGTAACTTCAACGATGCAGATATGGCAGGTTGTATTTTTGAAGAAAGTGATTTGCAAAATTCAGATTTTACGACAGCCGTAAATATGAGTGCTTGTCGTTTTGATGAAGAAACAGTATGGCCGGAACAGGACATGCTTCCTGAAGATTTTGATGCAACTTATAATGATGATTTGTCTTCTTTAAAAGATGATGAAGATTCAACACCTTTAGATTATTAATATGCCACATTTTTTCATAAGTACAAAAAATATAGAAAATGACCTTGTAATAATTAATGATAAAGAGAATTATCAGCATATTGCAAGGTCTTTGCGTGCTAAAATTGGTGAAAATATAAAACTTATTGACGAGAATAGAATCAGATATGAAGGTAAAATAAAAGAAATTACCGGAAATTCAATAAATGTTATTATTGAAAAAAAATATCCGTCAGACAACGAATTAAAATTTGATTTATATCTTGCACAGGCACCGTTAAGAAGTGATTTTCAAACTATGATTATTGAAAAAGCAACTGAACTGGGTGTTAAAGGTGTTTATCCTGTTTATACGGATAACTGTGTTGTCGCAAAAAACGTAATCGAAAAGAAAATTCCAAAATGGCAGCGAACTATGTATGAAGCTTCAAAACAATGTGAAAGAGCAGATATTCCTAAATGTTTTGAGCTTACAACATTAGAAAACATTATAAATACGAAAGAATTTAATCGAATAATTGCATTTTGTGAAAGAGATTATAAACTTTCAATGAAAGAATACCTAACAGAAAATCCGATTAAACCAAAGGAAAAAATACTTGTTATTGTTGGTGCAGAAGGTGGTTTTACAAAAAGAGAGTTTGATTTGTTTGCAAAAAGTGATATTATAATGTTATCACTTGGAGATTTAATTTTGAAGGCAGAAACGGCAGTTATTGTCGGTCTTGGAAATATTATTTATGAATTCAACAATAGTAAATAGAATACTTGAAGATGATTTAGTAAAAAAAATTAAAAATTTTGCAAAAGATACAAGAGTTTTACTTGTTGGTGGGGTTATCAGAGATTTTTGTCTGGGAAAAAGTAATTTTGACAAAGATATTATTGTTGTTGATAAAGATGCAAAAATATTTTCTCAGGAACTTGCTAAAAAATTTGATGCAACATTTATACCGTTGGATGAAGAAAATAAAATTTATCGTTTGGTATTAAAAGACAAGGTTAATTTTATTGATATAACAAATCCGATAGAAAATGATTTGCAAAAAGATTTGGCAAGGCGAGATTTGAGAATGAATGCTATTGCATTTGATTTAAAAGATAGTAAATTTATCGACCTTTTTGAAGGATTTAGAGATTTAGAAAATTCAAAAATAAATATAATTTCTGAGCAAAATTTAGTTGATGATTCACTTCGTTTACTAAGAATATTTAGATTTCAAGCAACAACAGGGTTTGAAATTGATGAAAACTTAAAAGAGATTGTAAAAAAGCACTATAAGTTAATAAATAATCCTGCAATAGAGCGTGTTCAGTACGAATTAATGAAATTATTTGATGGAGAATATACAGTTAAGGCTTTACAAAATTTGGATGAATGCGGACTTTTGTGCGAAATTCTGCCTATTTTTAATGATGTTAAAAAAGTTCCGCCAAATACTCATCATCATTTGCCATTGATTGGTCATTCAATGGAAACAGTGCGTCAAATTGAAAATTTTTATAAAATTGCAAATAAAGAAGTAAAAAATCATCTGGATACTGTTGATTTTGGTGGCTTTAGACGTATTGCACATTTAAAACTGGCAGGTTTTATGCATGATATAGGTAAATTTAGTTGCTGGACAATTGAAGAAGATACGGGCAGACATCGTTTTATAAAGCACGAATATATAGGTGCGGAAATGTGTCCGAATATTTTGAGAAAACTTAAATTTTCAAAAAAACAGATTGAATATATATCAGATATGATAAAATATCATATATATCCATCGCATGTTATTGCAACAGAAGGATTAAGCGACAAGGTTAAATTAAGATATATAAGAAAAATGTCGCCAAATGTTATAGATAATATTATCTTGGCAATGTCAGACAGATTATCAGCAAGGGGCAAGGCTGTAACTGATGAAATGGTTAAAAATAATATTTCAGGCTTGCAGGAACTTTTGGGATATTATTTGAAAATTAAAGATACACTAAAACCATTGCCGAAACTGTTGTCAGGAGAAGAAATAATGCAAATAACAGGTTTAAAACCTTCTTCTGATTTGGGCGAATTGATAGAAAAACTTCACGAAGAACAATTCAATGGGAACATAAGCACCAAAGACGAAGCGATAGAGTTTGTGAAAATAAAAACAAAAAGCCGATGACGGGGTTGTCTTGAATTTTTTGCATTAAACGTGTCTTCGGATTTTCTTTTTCGTATGTAAACATACATCAAAGAAAAGTCCTACGCACTCTGCAAAAAATCCGCTCGAACCTTGACAAGACTTTTGTCTTGTGGTTCTCACCCCTTTGTTTACAAATAATTTTCTAAACAAAAAGCCGATGACGGGGTTCGAACCTGCGACCTACTCATTACGAATGAGTTGCTCTACCGGCTGAGCTACATCGGCTTATACTATTTAATTTTTTATTTGTCAGCCGGTAGAGCTTCAATCTTACTCGACTCTCAAGTTCGTCTAGGGCGGCTGAGCTACATCGGCTTATATCATTTGTTTTTTATTTGTCAGCCGGTAGAACTTCAATCTTACTCGACTCTCAAGTTCGTCTAGGGCAGCTGAGCTACATCGGCTTAATATGTAACAATTTGCACTTGTTATATCAATAGTGTAGAATAAAAATACAAAAATTTAAAGGTGTAATATGAATAAAACAAAAATTGGTATAATCGGTTTAGGAACAGTTGGTTCAGGTGTATTTAAAACTCTTAAAAATTTTTCTAACATTGAAATTGTGAAAATTTCTGTTAAAAATTTAGACAAACCTCGAAATATTGATGGGTTAGACAAATCTTTATTAACTGACAATTCTATGGAAATTGTTAATAATCCTGATATTGATGTTGTTGTTGAACTTATGGGTGGTGTTAATCCCGCTTATGAACTGCTTACGGAAGCAATCAAAAACGGAAAACACATTGTAACTGCTAATAAAGAGTTACTTGCAAAACATGGTGAAGAACTATTCACGCTTGCTGAAAAGCATAACAAAGTTATATTATATGAAGCAGCCATTGCGGGTGGAATACCTCTTATTATGCCTATTAAAACTATTCTTGCAGGTAATAAAATTAATAAAATTCATGCTATTTTAAACGGTACAACAAATTATATTCTTACAAAAATGGATACAGACGGTGTTTCTTACGAAGAAGTTTTGAAAGAAGCACAAGAATTGGGTTACGCTGAAACTGACCCAACAGGTGATGTTGAGGGTTTTGATGCGGCATATAAAATAACAACGCTTGCAACAATTGCTTTTGGTAAACGTGTTAAAATTGAAAATGTTTACCGTGAAGGTATTACAAAAATTCGCAAAGAAGATATGGCAAAAGCCAACGAATTGGGATATAAAATTAAACTCATAGCAACCGCAACCATTGATGAGCAAGATAGAGCAGATGTTAGAGTTCATCCAATGCTCGTTTCTAAAAATGCAAGTCTTGCTCATATAAATTATGTTACAAATGCCATAGAAATTACAGGAAATCCTGTTGGTACGGTTGTGCTTTCAGGTGCAGGTGCAGGAGAATTTCCGACTGCAAGTTCTGTTGTTGGTGATATTCTTGCTATAAATTCAGAAATTAATAAAAATGAATATATCCTTCCTATGATGAGATGCAGGCATGAAAGCAATGCTATACCCGTTAAAATAGAAGATACGTTCAATAAATATTATATTTCTATTACTGCACCAAACGCAATTGGTGTTATTGCAAAAATAGGTACAATTTGTGCAAACAAAAACATAAGTCTTTCAAGTATTCTTCAAAAAGAAGTTTTTGAAAATAATAATGCGGAAATTACGGTTATTACCGAAAAATGTCAAGAAAAACTTATTAGAGAAGTTGTCGAAGAATTAAAAAATTGTACTGTTGACAGTATAATAAGGGTAGCAGAATAAATTGGAAGGATTTTAAATATGTATTATCAAGGTCTTATAAACAAATATAGAGAATATTTACCTGTTAATGAATATACACCGGTTGTTACTTTAAATGAAGGTAATACGCCGTTAATAAAAGCAGATAATTTGGCAAAAAAACTTGAACTTGATGCAGAAATCTATTTAAAATTTGAAGGCTCTAACCCAACAGGAAGTTTTAAAGATCGTGGTATGACACTTGCGGTTACAAAAGCAAAAGAAGAAGGTGCTAATGCGATAATTTGTGCATCAACAGGTAATACAAGTGCTTCAGCAGCAGCTTACGGGGCAAAGGCAGGACTGAAAACTTATGTGCTTATTCCTGACGGTTATATTGCACTTGGGAAACTTTCTCAAGCAATGATGTATGGAGCAGAAATTATTGCAATACAAGGTAATTTTGACCAAGCACTTGAAGTTGTAAGGAAAATTTCCGAAGATTATCCTATTACACTTGTAAATTCTGTTAATCCAT
>DFEL01000101.1 GCA_002369055.1 Cyanobacteria bacterium UBA3803 | reverse complement strand
TTAACTTTAGCAACTTTTTCTTTATTATTGGTTGAACTGTTTAAGTTAGGTAATGTCAATGCAGCAACAATACCAATTACGCCCATTACAATTAATGTTTCTGCTAGCGTAAATGCAAGTATCTTTTTCTTCATTATACCTCCTAAGTGATTAAAAATATCATATTGTATGATGTAAAATACATAAAACATGATAATAATATCATGGAATTTAAAAATGTAAAGGCTTAACATGATTTTATTATGTATGATTTGGCTATATTAGGAAAAAAAATAAAAATTGAGAGAATAAAAAATGATTTTTCACAAGAAAAACTGGCTGAAAAAGTTGGTGTTTCAACAAGAACGATATCACTTATTGAATGCGGATTACAACATCCTAAATTTTTTCTTGTTGCAAAAATAGCTAAAGTTTTAAATTTTGATATAAATATTTTATTGGATGATAAATTGTAATTATTCAAATTGTTCTTTTTAAAATATTACCTTACTTGATTAATATAAAGAGTGTGTAAATCATTCAAAAAATTTCTTAATCTGTATTTATGCGATTAGGTAAAATACAGTATAAAAAAATACCGCTTGATGAAGTTGTCGAGCTTGCAATTAGTCAAGACTGCAAGGCTTTGGAAGAACTGATAAGGCGTCAGCAGAAAAACGTATTTGCAACTTTTACCTATTTGAGCAAAAAAAATGATAATGTTTATGACCTTACGCAAGAAGCTTTAATGCGTATGGCGAAAGGTATTCATAATTTAAAAAATCCAAAAACATTTAAAAGTTGGCTTAATCATATTGTGATGAATTTGTTTTATGACAGTTTACGAAAATTTAACCGTATTCCGCCAATGGTTTCTATCGACAACGAAAATGAAAATGAAAAGTTTGTTACAAATCCGCAAAATTACATTCCGGATAAAAAATGTAAACCTCTGGAAAAATGTATTTCTAACGAATTAGACAAGATGATTAAACACGAAATGCAGCAGTTGCCGGAACATTTTAGAGTTCCTATTGTTCTTAGAGAATTACAAGGTCTGAGTTATGAAGAAATTGCAGAAGTTACAAAAACAAATGTGGGAACAGTAAAATCAAGAATTTCAAGAGCAAGAAGCCGTCTGCAAGACGGTCTGAAAGATTATATATAAAAGGAGTATTTATGAAAAACAATTTAGCTTGTAGTCAGGTAATGGCATTGCTTTCATTCTATATCGACGGAAAAACAAATTATCAAGTTACTAACTTTGTGCAATCTCACCTTTGCAAATGTAAATCTTGTTATGCAAAATACGAGGCTTTAGCAAAGGTTTTTAGTAACTTTCAAGATGTAAAAATGAAAATTGATGAAATAAAACCGCAAAATATAACACCAATTTCTTCATACAGTGAAAGCTTTAAAGAAAAAATGTCTGCTTATCTGGATAGCGAATTATCGGATGATGAAACGATACGTTTTAAAAAATATGCAATAGCAAATCAACCTGTAAGAAACGAATTAGAAGGTATGTATAAAGTTAAAAATGCTCTGAATAATTCTTTTGAAAAAACAAAAAATGATTTTAAAGACGATTTTTCAAAAGATATTATAATTAAATTAGATATGCAAGATGCAATCCAAATGCAAGAACCAATTTTAAAAATAGCTTCAATATTTATATTTTTAATGGTATTTTGTTCGGTAGGCTTAATAGTTTTATTAATGTAAAAATATAAATAATAATGACGCACAACACAATGCAGGTCCAAAAGGAAGGTGGAATAATTCGTTTTGTTCCAAGTCTTGTTCTTCTGCTTCACCATTTAATAATGCTGCATTAAGTTCAACAAGATTTTCCGGTAAGGTGTCAATAATTCTTTTGCAAAGTAATAATCCGCTTACTGTTAGTGCCAATATGAATGGAATATTGTGTATAAAATAATTTATAATTGCAAATATTGTAAAAATAACAAATTCTATAATGGTTATAAAATCTTTTTTCTTAATTAATTTACGGAAAAAGATTGGTAAAAAAGCCAAAACTTGTATTGCAACTGCTCCGGCTAAAATAAATAAAATATATTTCCACCCAAAACAAGCACCCAATGCACCTGCGATAAATATGTCTCCGGGACCTATAATCATTGTTTTTAGTAATAAATAGCCTATTCCCATATAAATTCCTATCAGACATGCTCCAAGAAGTAAGCCTAAAACAGAAGCAATTAGTGATGTATTAAATATCCATATATGACCTTGATACAGCGTCCCTATATTGAAAAAATTGTATACTATTCCAAGTATTGCTAAAATATAACTATGTATATTAAAAGCAACATGTTCTTTTATGTCTGTTGTTGATATAACAATAAATAATGATAAAAAAGCAACTGTAAATAGTGTATTGAATGTGTATCCGAATTTTAAAAATGCAATTAAATATAAATATCCCGTCAAAAGTTCTACAATCGGATATTGTATGGAAATTTTTTCATTACAAAATGCACATTTACCTTTTAAAAAAATAAATGATAAAATCGGAATATTATGCCACCATTTTAAAGGTGTTTGGCATTTTGGACATTTTGAAGGCGGAAAGATAATGGATTCATTGCTTAATGCTCTTAAAATAACTACATTCAAAAAGCTACCGATACAAACACCTGTTACAAAAATAAATATCCCGACAACAATATCCAAAATCGTCATAACTAATCTCTTTCATATTGATTTTTTTCGGTAATAATATTATAAATTTCCGATAATGCTCTTTTTAAACGTCTTGAAACTTGCATTTGAGAAACATTTAGCCGGTTTGCAATTTCACGTTGATTTAAGTCCTCATAGTAGCTTAATTCAATAACATCTTTTAAATTTTGCGGTAATTCTTTAATTGCTTTTGCAAGCATAATTTTTTCTTCATAAGCATTTAAAAATTCTTGATAATCTCCCGCAGGGATTTTGTCTGCAAGAGAAAAACAATCTTCTTCATTGGTTGAAAATGTTTGGTCTAAGGAAATAGTGCTTTTTCTTCTGTCAACTTCAATTACATCGTTAATTTTTTTTACGGGTAAAGATAATGCTTCAGCAATTTGTTCATTGCTCGGATTATCAATTCCGTTTTCAGACAGTTGTTTTATGACAGTATTAATTCTAAATGCAAGTTCTTGTATTTCACGTGGTGCTTTAATCATGGAAGCTTTGTCACGTAAATAGTGTCTTATTTCACCTGTAATAAGATAACTTGCATAAGTTTTAAATTTAGTGCTGATAGTAGGATCGAAAAATTCAATAGCTTTTATTAAACCAACAGAACCTACTTGAACTAAATCATCAACAGGGTCGGTTGCACGTCTTGCAAGTGAACTTGCTATTTTTCTCACGAGTGGCATCGCTTTTAACACAATTAAGCTTTTTAATTGTTTTTTGTGCTTTTCATCGGTTGTTTTTTTATACTCTATAAGCCATTCATTTATCTGAACAGAGGCTTCTTTTGAAATAGTCATGCCAAACTCTATTTATCTCGGATATCCAACAATAATATTATACCACAAAAATCATGTAACAATTTATTACAAATGTGTCATGAAAAGGTATGTAGGTAGCAATTTTTTTTTTTAGCAAACTTATACTTTTTGTGTAGTGTTTATTAATAGGAAAATTTGTTCACTTTATAAAACTTAGAAAGGTATTCTAATGAAATTAGAAAAAATCCAAAATTTGCAAGTCGTATCAAAACCACAAATGCAACAAACAGCAAATGTTAGACCAAACTTGAGATACGAGGCAGATTCAGTATCGTTTTCACGCAAAGCAGAAGACAAACCGATTGCTGTTAAACGTGAAGGAAATGCTTTACATGTAGCATTTACAGGTAAATTGCAAAACCCAATGGAAACAAAAGCAACTGAAGATGCACCTGCTATTCAATTCAGAGTTAGAGGCGTATCAAAACACCAAGCAGGTACAGAAGGTGCAAGTGCAACAGCAGAAGATGATTCAGTTGTTCAATTAGCACACAGCAACTGGAAAGAAGGCGACAGATTAAATTGTAAAGAAGTTAAAGGCAGACAAGGAAAAACTTTAGCTTTGATTCATCCAAAATTTGGTGAAGTAGGTCAAGTTCCAAAAGAAATGGCAGAAGTATTAATGCCTGTTATGAAAGGTAAAATGCAAGATTACAGATTTGAATTATCAAACGTAATTGCAGGTACTTCAAAAGGTGCTCCTACAATTGGTTTAAGAGCAACATTGAAATATGTTGGTAACGATAAAAAAGAAGCACAAAAAGCAACAGATGCTTTCAATGGTTTATTAAATTCTGATGATCCAAAAATTTCAAAAGCAGTTATGGTATATCAACCTGCTAAATCACCTCAACAAGTTTTGGAAAGAATATTTGACGTTGAAGGTAAAGAAAACGGTTTAGGCAGAGTTAAAGAAATTAAAGATGCAATTTCAAATATTTCTGATGAAATTAATAATCCTGAAAACAAGAAAATTTTAATTTTAGGACACTGCAAACCTGATGGTGATACTTTAGGTTCTGTAATTGCAATGAAAACTGCAATTCAAGCAGCATATCCTGACAGAGAAATTGATTGTGCGGTAGATGATAAAATTCCGGGTTTATTCCGTGACAAAATGCCGGGTATTGAAGCAGTAAAACGTCCTTACAACCCTGAAAAAATTGCTACATTAGAAAAGAACTTGGAAGTGTTAAAATCAATTAATACTGATACTTCAAAAGAACAACAAAAAGTTCTTGAAAGAGATTTAGCAGAATTAAAAAATCCTGAAAATTTATTTGATGCAAATCCTTTACAAGGAAAAGAAAAGAAAAAATATGACCTTGTAATGACAATGGATATTCCTACACCAACAAGATTTTCAGGTGCATTTAAAGATTATATCGAAGGAAGTAAAAAACAAATTTATATTGATCACCACCCTCACAGAATTACAGAATGGCAAAATGCTAAAGAAGAAACAGGGTTGGATATGAACAAAATCCACAAAAACGGTTTAGCACTTGTTTGCGATGCTGTTCCTGCTGCTACTCAATTAGTAACAATTGTTGCAGAAAAAGCAGGTTTATTGGGTAAAATGTTTGAAAAAGGTGGCGAAGCAGCTAAGAACTTTGTTGCAAGTGTAATTACAGGTACTTCAACAGATACAGGTTCTTTCACAAGAACAGCAAACTTGTTGCCACACCACTCAGCATTACCTGTACAACAAAGACCAAACTTCTTCCCTGAAGGTATGTCAACTTGGTTAACAAATAAATTGTCAGAAACTGACAGTTCAGTTGATAAAAAATGGTTACGTGAAAACATCGCTTATGATGTACCTGATAAAGCATTAAGCTCAAATAGCGTTGACGGTAAATTATCACCTCGTGATAAAATGTTGACTTATGCTCTTGAAGGAAGAAAAATGTCACCTGAATTAGGTTTAGGTATCATTGAAGTAGATTACGATCAAATGTATGATGTATTCAATTCTTCATTACAACAAGACCCTGATATTACATTGTTAGATGTTCAAAACGGTTTCAAATACTCAGAAGCATTAGGTGCATTAAAATCTGACCCATCAGAAGTATCTCAAAAATTGGCTCCTGGTCAAAAGGCAAGCACTTTAACTGAAAGAGCAACTGAAACTTATACAGGACCTTATGATGCAGACAGAATTGCAATCTTAGTTATCCAAGATAAGAAAGAAAACTT
>DFEL01000005.1 GCA_002369055.1 Cyanobacteria bacterium UBA3803 | reverse complement strand
CCTCCCAATAGGGAGGCTTTTTTTTGACGTATTTTATAAAATATTTTTTCCGTCTTTATACATTTGAAGTCTTTGTTTTTTAATATCGCAAACTTCATTTCTGTAATCATTTCTGATTAAATCACCGACAGATGAATAAAGTTTTAAAAGAGCATTTTGAATATTATCATAATTCATATTAATCATATCTTCTGCCATTTCTTCACTTGAAACAGCAAGTCTTGTCATATCTCTGAAACCGCTTGATGCGAGTTTTAGAGCCAAACTGTTTCCTTCCGCAGATTTAAATATAGCTTGTGCAATAACCATTGGCATATGCGAAATAAGTGCAGTTGCTTCATCATGCTCTTTAGGTGAAGCATAAATAATTTCAGCATTCATTTGTTCAATGACTTTTTTCAAATTTTCAGGACACTGTTTTTTGCATACAACCCATTTTGCACCATTAAAAAGTTCTTTAAAAGAGTTTTCAAACCCTGTTTTTTCTGTTCCTGCCATTGGGTGAGTAGGTATAAAATTAAAATTATAAGTTTTATCCGCAAGAAATTCTTTTAAAGAACAAACATCCGCCACAACTGTATCTTCGTCTAAAATTTTATTTAATTCATCAAGAGTTGCAACTGTTTTGTTCATGTGAGTTGCAACAAATACAATATCGCAATCTTTTAATTCAGACATGTCGTCTGTAATATTATCCTGTAAACCTTTTTGCGAGTGTGAAATTCCGACAACCTCATGAAATTCACTTAATGCTTTAAATATTGAGCCTCCGATAAGCCCTAAACCTACAACACCTATTTTCATAAGTCCATTATATCAAATTTTTTTACTACTGTCATCAAATTCTCTTAAAAAATCACCTGAATTTATTTTAAATAATCTGCACATGTCATAAAACATAAAAATATCAATATACTCTTTGCAAGAAATAACATTATCAAAATAATTCCTATCTCTTTTTGTCGCATTAAACAAATCTTTCATAGTCAAATGTTGTTCTTTTGCTGTTTTAAGTATTTTTTCAATAACCAATTTATTTATATCCATATTTATTCCTATTTAATAATTTATAATATCTATATTATATTTTATATAATAGATATTGTATGTCAATTAACAAAATGCTTTATTTGCAAAAAGTATATATAATGCGTGTATGGCACATATACCAATGGATAAAGAAAAAGCCAAAAAATTGGCTGACAAAATAAAAGGCTATATTACTCTTGAAGGAAGCAATTTATCTAAAATTGCTAAATTACTTGTAAAATCTGATAATACAACTTATTCTCAACCAAGTTTATCCCAAAAATTAAAACTTGGAACAATAAAATATTTAGAAGTTGAAGAAATAGCCGACTTAATCGGTTATGATATAGTTTGGGTTAAAAGAAAATAATTTAAAATATATTTTAAAAAATATACAAAATTGTAAAGTTTTTAAAATACATTTTAAAAACTTGAAGATTTTTGATTTATAAATCTTTGTGATTAAATTGTTTTTTGCCCTCAACGTAGTCTTTTACGATATGACCGTTACCGATTAACTTGTATTTATATATAGTTAGTCCCTCTAAACCGACAGGGCCTCTGGCATGGGTTTTGTTGGTCGAAATACCGACTTCTGCTCCAAAACCGTATCTAAAGCCGTCAGCAAATCTTGTTGATACATTGTGATAAACTCCTGCTGAATCAACTTTTTGCATAAATTTTTCGGCATTTTCTTCATCTTCCGTAATTATACAATCAGTATGCCCTGAACCGTAAGTATTTATATGAGTTATGGCTTCTTCAATGTTTTCTACAATTTTATAGGCAAGAGTTTTATCACCGTGCTCAAATGCCCATGTTTCAGGGTTTGAAATTAATGTAATACCTGCATTTTCAAGTGATTTTAACAGTTCTTCTGTTTGTTCAAAATTTTTGTGAATTAACAATGTTTCAACTGCATTACAAGCACTTGGATATTGAGTTTTTGAATCAATAATTATATTTTTTGCTTTTTCAAAATCGGCATTTTTATCTAAAAATATATGACAAATTCCGTCTGCGTGTCCCAAAACAGGAATTTTTGTATTTTCTTTTATATATTTTACAAGTTTATTGCTTCCTCGAGGAATAATTAAATCTATATATTTATCACATTCAAGCATTTCGGCAACTTCTTCATGTGTAAATACTTGTTGTACTACATTTTTAGGAAAATCTTTAACTTGTTCCAAAGCATTATTTATTACGGATAAAATGGTTTTATTTGTATTAATTGATTCTTTTCCGCCTTTTAAAATAACTGTATTTGAGGATTTTATCGCAAGCGAAGATATTTGAGCAATAACATCCGGTCTTGCTTCAAAAATTATTCCTAAAACTCCTATTGGGCATGAAATTTTGTATAAATTTAAACCGTCATCAAGTTGCCTTGCTAAAAGAGTTTTGCCAATAGGCTCCGGTAAATTTACGACATCTCTAATACCTTGAATCATATCACGCATTTTGTTTTCATCAAGTTTTAGTCTGTTAAAAACAGACGGTGAAACAATGTCACGTGCTTGTTCGAGGTCAATTTTATTTGCTTCAAAAATTTCTTTGGCATGCTTTTCCAGTTCGTCTGCAATTGCGAGTAATGCATTATTTTTAACATCCGTTGTTACTTCTGCCATATCAAGACATGCTGTTTTTGCGTTTTGTGCTATTTGTTCAAAATCCATTTTAATTCCCTATAATGTTGTAATATTATCTCTAACAACAATTTCATCATAAGTTTTGCTTCCAAGTAAATCTAAAATATTATCTGAATGTTGCCCCATAATTCTTTTGCACTCATCAGAACTGTAATTAGTAATACCACGTGCTATTTCTTCTTTATTTTCATCTAAAATAGAAATTACTTCGCCTCTTTTAAATTCATTAATAACATCCGTTACTCCTATCGGCAAAAGGCTTGAACCCTTTTCTAAAATTGCTTTTTTAGCACCATTATTTATAATAATTTTACCGATAATATTTGTTGCATAACCAATCCAGCGTTTTTTACCTGAAAGGCTCTCATTTGCAGGGAAAAACATAGTGCCGATAAAATTACCTTCAAAAGTATCTTTGATAACATGTGGTATTTTACCGTTTGTTATAAGAACTTTTCCTCCTGAACGTGTAACAAGTCTTGCGGCTTCAAGTTTAGTTTTCATACCTCCTCGACCACCGTCAGACACACCTGATGCCATTTTCATAATATCATCTGTTACATCATTTACTTGTTCAACTATTTTTGCATTTGTATTTGTCTTTGGATTACAGTTATATAGTCCGTTTATATCAGATAAAATTAAAAGCAAATCCGCATCAAGTTCACTGGCAACAAGGGCTGAAAGTTTATCATTATCCGAAAAAGATACTTTTGCATCTTTGTAAAGAGTTTCCAATTCCAGTGTTGAAACAGTATCATTTTGGTTAATTACAGGTACAACACCTAGTTCAAGCAGTTTATTTAAAGTATTTCTCAAACTTAAATAACGTTTTCTTTGTGCAAAATCGTCTTCAATTAATAGTACTTGTGCGATTTTTATTCCATAAGTATCAAAACCGTTTTCATAAATAGACATTAATTTGGACTGTCCGATAGCCGCACATGCTTGTTTTAAAACAATATCATCAGATTTTTCTACACCTAATTTTTTTCTGCCTAAACCAACAGCACCTGATGTGACTAAAATAATTTCTTTACCTGACTTAATAAGTTTAGAAATATCTTCAATATATGAATATAATCTTGGTAAAGAAGCTTCTCCATCATCATTGCGTAAAACATTTGTGCCAAGTTTAATAACTATTCTTTTGGCATTTATAAATTTTTTTTTATCCATAACTTATCTGTAAAATTTGGTAATTTCTTCAAAATATTTTTCTATTGCTTTATATCCGTTATACATTTCATTTGGAATATTTGCATAAGCACTTGCTGTAATATTTTTCAACTCTTTTGCACGAATAATAATAATCTTATCTGCATCATGTCTTAATTCTTTATTCTCAGATACAGACCATTTTTTCAAAAACTCTATTTCATCATTAATCTTATTAATGGTGGTATTTTCAAGAGGTTCCATATCATATTTTTTTAATAAATCATATTCAGCCAAAGTAACAACGGCCTTAACTGTATGAAATTTATACATTCTCTTAATGACTACAAAATTATCAGCTGCTCTTTTATGAGAATACGGAACAGCAGTTTTTGCAAGCAAAACCGTTCTTAATAATCCTGCTCCCAAATCTTCATCAAAATTAGTTACTATGTTATTATTTATTCTGGTATCTTCCATTTAAAAGTTCCTTACAAGGATAATCATAACCCCCTAAAAACATTTTGTCATTTGTTTATTGATTAATGTTACAAACAGATTTTATAACAAAGGCAAATTTTGAGGATTTTGGGTAGAGTGAAGCCGAACGAAGTGAGCGAAACTCGTAAGAGCAAATAGCCGTTTGCGAAGTACTAAATTTGCTTTAGCAAATTTACGCAGCAAAAAGGCTATGCTCACCCCAATAATCCGAAACAAACATGAATACTATAAAGGCAAATTTTTGACCTTTCGGTAGGGTGAAACCCGTAAGTTGTCGTGGGAGTAACGTCCCACGACAGCCCGAATAGGTCAAAACAAGCATGAATATTACAAAGGCAATTTTTTGACCTTTCGGTAGGGTGAAACCCGTAAGTTGTTGTGGGACGTTACTCCCACGACAGCTCGAATTGGTCAAAACAAGCATGAATACTACAAAGGCAATTTTTTAAAAGAAAAATACTTAATATAAATAAGGAAACATATTATTTTCTGTATAAAAATATTGAATATTTCTTAACGCTATGTGAAACCATTATGGTTATTGCATTATGGATATTTGTTAAGAAATATTAATTAGCATGAAATAAAAAAAGCATTTTTTTTAACAAAATTAACTTTATA
>DFEL01000077.1 GCA_002369055.1 Cyanobacteria bacterium UBA3803 | reverse complement strand
TATCCAATGATTGACGTTAAAGTTGAACTTTATGATGGTTCATACCACGAAGTTGACTCTTCTGAAATGGCATTTAAAATCGCAGGTTCAATGGCTATTAAAGATGGTACAAAGAAAGCTCAACCTTGCGTACTTGAACCTATGATGAAAGTTGAAATTGAAATTCCTGATGAATACACAGGTAACATCATCGGTGATATCGCAAAAAGACGTGGTAGAGTTGAAGGTCAAGAACCTATGGGTAACACAGGTAATGTAATTGTTAGAGCAACAGTACCTCTTGCAAATATGTTCGGTTACGCAACAGACTTACGTTCTAACACTCAAGGTCGTGGTACATTCTCTATGGAATTCAAATGCTACGAACAAGTACCAAGAAACGTTGAAGAAGAAATTATTGCAAAGTCAGGTGCTAAAGCATAAAATTTTGTATAAAAATAAAAAAGCAAGACAGAAAATCTTTCTGTCTTGCTTTTTTATGTATTGCAAATTAGAAAAAATATGTTAGAATAATGAAAAAGGAGAAAAACGTTATGAATAGCGTGTTTAGAGTTTCGGGGGGGGTAAAATCCGCTTGTAGCAATAGTTTTAAGGTTTTTAGTTGTCGTCATCCTGAATTTATTTCAGGTGTTAAGAGATTGGTAGTTTAAGAATGTATTAAAATGGTTTATTGTGTAGGTGGGGCAAGGGGTTTGAGAGTTGAAACAGGTTTGAGAAAAGTATTAAAAAAGTATCATTTAGTAAAGTAAAAATATCAAAAAAAGTAAGTCAGTTTTTTGTTGATATATCTATAAAGCATGGTATTTGGTTGTTTTAGGCACTTACTTAATTTGGTAGTAAGGTAGGAACTTTTTTAAAAAAGGTAGGAACTACCTTAAAACACTTGCTATAACTGCTTTAATAGACATTTTTATTAAATAAAAGGTAGGACAAATTTTTTAAAGGTAGGACATAAAATTTCTGTCCTACCTTTTGCAAAAAAACACTAATTTTTGTTTATTTAAAAATATATTTTTTAAAATTATTAATACGGTATTAAAGATGTGTTAAAGTGTCTTTAAATCGTCTATTGCTGCTTTAAATTGCTGAATTCTTTTGCGTATTACTTTTACTCTGTTTTCTAATCTGGCTTTATCAACAGGTCTTGTAAAATTGCTTGTAGCCAATTTTGCTATGCAATTTGAAAATTCTATTTCGTTAATACTCTTTTGTCGTTCTAAAAATTCAATTACAATTTCGTGTTTCATAAATGTACCCTTTTTACAGTAGTTTTAGCTGTTTTATTTCAATCGGTTGTTGTGCATCACAATCTTGTTTGATTTGGTCAAGAATATTCATTCTTTCTTGCCAAGTTTTAAAATTTGGATATTTTTTGCTATGCTGTAAGCTTTTACCGCACCAACCGCAAAAATTTGCGTTATCTGCTCTAAAATCATTACAAACATTGCACCATTTAACCATTTTTATTGTTCCTCATTTTTATTAAATAAGCCTAATTGACCGTCAACAGGAACATTTTTTACATTTGACTGTTTTAAAAGTTTTCTTATTACAGGTTCTGCCATTTTGTATTTTCTTGCAATGTTTCTTATAGATGCGGTTGTTCCGTCAAATTCTTCTGTTGCAATTCTTCGTATAATTTTGTCAAACGGTCTTGCCGGTATATGAAGAAAAGAACCACAAAAGTTTTCCATTAAAGACACTGCAACATCTCGACCGCACAGTTCATACATTTCTTTTAAAATCTCGTTTGGCATATCGTCAACCGTAAGTAAATCAATGTCAATGTCCAAGTATTCTGTTTTAATAATTCTGCCCATAAATGACCTCATCAGCTAATGTTCTACATTAAGACGGCTTAGTGCCGTTTCGGACTTGTTACAAGCTTTTGTTTTCAGCAGATAATGCTGCTAATTTTTCAAAATTTGGTTCTATTCTTACTTTATCTTCTGTTTTGATTGAAATACCTGCTTTTAAAAGCATATTTTCATCACATTCCAGTAAGCGGTCTTTATCCAATTCCTGTTTTGTTCTGATACAAAAATCTAAATTAAGAACTTTTAAACCTTTTATTGCTTCCTCTATGCAGTTACAGCATACTTTGCGTACAACTACTTTTTCGCAAAATGCTACATTTGATTCGTTTATACCTTGTTCTATTTTTAAGGGTTTGCAAAAGTAATATAGCAAACTTCTTACACCGATACCCTCATCAGGGTCGATAATTATAACCCCTGAATGCTCTTTTGCATATTGATTAATAGATGTTGTTTTTCCAAGTCCTGATGAACCTGTGCAAAGTGCAATTTCTCCGTTAAATTGACAAATTTGTGCAATGTTAAATAGTTTTGCTGAAACGGTTGTTTTAACAAAATCAAGTTTGACTTTTTTGTAAATTTTTTCTGCTTTATTGTCTTCAAGCAGTTTTGATAATTTTTCTTCAAGTCCTGTAATATCACCGCCATACTCGTTTTTTAAATACAGGCTTAGCATTGTTTGTGATACATCAATTTTGTCTGCTAATTGTTTTTGTGTAAAACCGTCACGTTCAATAAGGTTTTTAATCCTTACTTGAATTTCCGTATTTGCTTTGTTTTTTGTTCCTACTAATGTTGGCATAATGTCCTCCTCCTTTTTAGCCTAAATGTTATATTGCTTTTGTTGTTCTATAATCTTGTCATAATCAATTTCATAGACTTTTTCATTTTCAAAATTCATATTTTGCGAATTAATTTCATAATCTTTTTCGTTTTCAATTTCTGCTAGAATATTTGTGTTTTCCGCAAAATTGATTTTGTAATTGTCATTATCTTCTTTTGCCTCAATTTGTTTTGCGGTAATAACCTTTTTAAACTGCGGATAAAGTGTTTTTAAATTTGTTTGGTAAAGTTGTTTTCTTTCTTTTTCAAATTTTTGAACAGCTTTCATTTTTTGTCTGAATTGTGCAACATCTTGTGGTGTTCCAAGTAATTCTGCGTAAGGATGAATTGCCTGTTCACGTTCCGCCGTACATAAAAATTCACCTTTTAGGCTGTAAACTTTAACGTATGACAAATCAAACATATCGTATCTTGCTATAACTTTTTGATTTAATCCTACTAATTTGTTGTTATGATAATAATTATCAAATAAGCGAATTGTACCTTTATGGATTTTAATTTCTTTTGAAACAAGCATTAAATCATCCAGTAAAGAAATATCTACACCGTTGCCTTTTCCTGCATTAACGTATTCTTGAATAGTTTTTGTTTTGTCATTTTTAGCTTGTCTTTGTCTATAAACTTCATTAAGCCATTTTTCAAACAAAACTTTTGTTTCTTCAATAGTCGGAACAAAATCACCTTGAATGGTTTTATGAAATTTCTCATTTCTTTTTGTGCTTGCAGGTTGATTTGCAATAGTATTACCAATATAGGACGGCATTTGTTTTGCCATACTTTCTGTAAATTCTTTAAAGAAACGTTCAACAAGTTTTGCACGTCCGTTATAGGCTTTTGAAAATATGGTTTTTATTCCTAATTGAGCATATAAACCTTGAATACCGGAAGTTGTAAAATCTACTTTTTTTTCACCAGTAAAAGTCTTACCTTTGAACGCTCTACCATTATCTAAATGCACTACTTTTGGCATTTTACCGAGATAAATAATAGCGTGTCTTAAAGCTGATGCAATGGATTGTGTATTTTCAGATGTCATAATCTCATAACCTACAATATCTCTGCTTGCATCATCTTGGAAAGTTACAAGAGTAGCACGGCACGGTTTGCCTGTAATAGGGTCTTTAACCATAAAATCAAGAGTATGTCCGTCGCCTGTGATAACATCACCTACATTCAGCTTTGAATTATCTTTTGTAATATGCGGTAATTGTTTGTCTAAGGCTGCTTTTAAACCACCACGAGAATATTCAACCATATCAGCATAGTTGCGTAATACATAATTCCAAACGTGTCTGTAAGATTTTAAACTTTTTGCCTCTATTCCTTGTTTTTGTAAATCTTTAACAATATATTCATACGCTTTTGCCAAAACATATTTGTTTTGATGCAGCATATATTTAAGCAATAAATATCTTTCAATGAGTGATAAATCGCTTATTAATTGACTTTCACAACCGTAATTGTAATTATTAATTAACGCTTTCCAATCTTTATTAGAATCATTCCAATCTTTATTCCAACGATATAATGATTTAATAGAAACTTTGCCTAAATTATTGTATAAATTTTCACTATATAATTTATTATTATATAGATGTAAAAATTCTTTATCTGCCTCTGTTTTATTTGCTGCATTACTTCTGAAATTTTGCCATTGAATAATTAAATCAATCTTAAATAAAGCGTTTTGCTTTGCTTTTTCCGGAATAACATAGTTTGTATTATCTTTTTCGGTTAAAGAAAAACTTTCAAGCAAAGTCATTTCTTTGGACGTTAAAGAAACAGGTGCAGAAGAATTTTTGTGAAATGATATTTCTGCACCGGATAAATGGGCAATAGGGAAATTTTCCGTACACATATCCCTATTGCAATCTCTCAGGTCGGAACCTCTAAACTTTGCTTGAATTTCCGGTTCAAGCGAAGAAAATAAAATTTCATACTGTTGTCCACCATTACCGCTAACAAGTTTTGTTTGGTACTTGTTT
Organism: Cyanobacteria bacterium UBA3803; assembly: GCA_002369055.1. Lineage (GTDB taxonomy): Bacteria > Cyanobacteriota > Vampirovibrionia > Gastranaerophilales > Gastranaerophilaceae > UBA6984. Next base: position 4,727 of record DFEL01000077.1, on the reverse strand, counting down.
GATTTGCAATATCTACGCACAGTTCTAATAGATATGCCTGCTTTTTCAGCAACGTCTTTAACCTTTACATATATTAAATTTTCGTTTAAATCTTTACCCAAGTTATGATGTCCTTAAACTATATTTTTCATAATTTTTTTTACGCAGTTTCTTTTCTATCAAAATTAAATCCGTATTGTTCTTTAAAATCTTCATAGTCATTTTGATATACAAACCATTTATTACGGACTTTTCTACCTTTTAAGCGACCGTCTTTTAGATAAACTCTAATTTGAGCAATTCCAATTGGTAAATCTTTTTCAATTTCATCTAACATTAAAATGCTATTGTTCATAAATTCCTTTCATGGTATAAAACTTACATAAAGTTTATTAATAAAAAATAAACTTAAACAACATGTTAATTATACACATAATTTGTTAATAAATCAACAATTTATTCACATTTATACACAGAATATATGATAACTTGGCTTTGATATGCAATATAGTAAACTTTTAGAGAATTTAAATAACTTAACAAAATGTAATATAAAGCAAAAAGAAATTGCGGAAGTATTAAATTTAACACCTCAGGCTTTTAGCAATAGAATAAAACGAGGAGTTGAATTAAGTTCTGCGGATATAAAGAAAATTGAAAATAAATATAATATAAAATATCAAGAAAAAAATACTGAAGAATGTATCAATATACCTAAAAAAGGTGATGTTTCGGCAGGTCTTGGTATTGGTCAAGAAGTATTTAATGAGGATGTAACAGAATATTTTCCACTTCCTAAATCACTATTTAAAGAAATTGGTGCAAATCCACAAACATCCTGTATTATTAATACAAGCGGAGAAAGCATGTTTCCTACAATAGTGGGTGGTTCAGATAAAATATTAATTGATTTTTCTAAAAAAGAGATATATGACGGTAAAATATATTTAATAAGATATGATAATACATTATTTGCAAAAAGGTTACAAAAATTGCCAAACAATAAATTAAGAGTAATTTCAGATAATGTTAATTATGAACCTTATACCATTAATTTGTCTGATAAATCTTTAAATTTTGATGTAATTGGCAGAGTAATGTGGATAAGCAGAGTTCTATAAATATTAAGTAAAATCATAAAAAATAAGATATAAATTACAAATGGAGGAATATTTAAATGGAATTTGTTGAAAAAATTAACGAATTAAAAGAAAGAGCAATTAACTTAAAAGATAGCTTAAAAACAGAAGAAGCAACCAAAAATGCATTAGTGCTACCTTTTTTGAATGCTTTAGGATATGATGTGTTTAATCCTCTTGAAGTTATACCAGAATATATTGCAGATAGCCGCCTAAAAAAAGATGAAAAAGTTGATTATGCAATTTTATTAGATAATAAACCGATAATTTTAATTGAATGTAAAAAAGTTGAAAATGAAAAATTAGATATAAAAAAACACGGTGGACAACTTTTCAAATATTTTACAGCATCAAAAGCTAAATTTATTATTTTTACAAATGGACTTGTATATAAATTTTTTTCAGACATTGATGAACAAAATATTTTAGATAGAGAACCTTTTTTCATTTTTAATCTACTTGATTTTAAACCAAATCAAGTTGTTACTTTAGAATCTTTCTGCAAAGAAAAATTTGATATAGAAAAAGTCTATTCAAGTGCCGGAGATTTAAAATATATCAAAAGTTTTGAAGAAGTTATTGAAAAAGAATATAGAAACCCTTCAGATGATTTTGTTAAATATTTACTTGATAAATCTGAAATATATGACGGTATAAAAACATCTAAAGTTATTGAAAGACATAAAAAGACTGCTGTTGAAGCTTTTAACCTTTTTATGTCAAAAGTAATGAAAACATCACTTGATTTTAATTTAGCGGTAAAAACAAAAGAACAAGATGAAACTGATGATAAAGAAGTTGTAACAACGTTAGAAGAAATAGAGGGTTATGCCATTGTGAAAAGTATCTTAAATGGTGTAATTGATATAACTCGTGTAACATATAGGGATAATTTAAGTTATTTTAATGTAATACTTGATGACAATATATTAAAAACAATATGCAGATTATATTTAAATAAATCCAATAAATATATATCTTTTTTAAATAATCAAGATGGTGAAAAACGTTCAAAAGAAGAAAAAATTCTTATAAATTCAGTATCTGATATTTTTAATTTTAAAGAAAAAATAATAAATAAAGTTAATGAAATTGAAATTAATTATTCAAAAAAGACATCAAAAAAATAAAAATAATTAGTTTTAAATTTAATATAAAAACAAGGTGGCATAACCACCTTGTTTATTTATATTTAGGCATTTATGCATTAAAACATTTTCTTTTGTCTGTCTTGGATTGTCTTGGATTATTTAGTTGTCAATGTGCAATTTCTGTGTCATACCGCATTTATTGCGGTATCTTTATAGATGCCGTAACAAGTACGGCATGACAGTTTTTAACTCCGCAATGCTGAATTAATCAGTTTTTCAGGCAGTTTGTTTAATTCTGTTTTTAATATATTCGTTTGCGTTGCATCCAACACGTTCGATACATTCAAATTCGATAAATATTTTTGTACTATCGGAGCTGCTTTATTCAGTCCTGCAACTTTTATTTCGTTTGTAATGTAGTTTTGTGCCTCGTTTAAAATCTTCATACCTGTTTCGCCTAATGCTGCCACATCACCGCTTTGTAATGTCGAAACAACAGAATCATAAATATTTGAAACAATAATATCTTTGGCTTTGGATAAGAACTTTTGCATTTTATTAGATGTTGCACTTACTTTTTGTAAATCAACATCAGGACTTGTTTTTATCTGTTGTTCAAATTCTGTTATGCTGTCAGGATTTTCCAACAAATTAACTTCAATTTCCGCATAAATCAGTGCATCATCTATTTTCTGCTCCGCAGTTACCCTTAAACCGTTTATTACATAATCACCAATATAAACACCGTGTTGAAAATAATTTATAACCTCTCTGTTTTCCGCTTTTTCTTCCAATTCATCAATAATGTTTTGCGGATTACAAAAAGAATAATGTAACTTAATACGCAATGAAAAACTTTTTAAATTTTCATCCCCTGCAATAATAGACGGCTTGCCGTTTACACTTGTTTGCTCTATGTATTTGTATTCTTTTGAATATTCAAGCGTTTCAGTACGGTTAAATATTTGTTCTAAAGTTAGTTCTTGCATAATTAATCACCTTTTAATTACTCTTTAAACTCATATTAATAGTAAATGTAATATCAAAAAACTCGTTTATTCCTGCGGTTTGTGTTGTTAATCCGTTTAAATCAACAGAATAAACACCGTCTATTGCACCGATTTTTGTATAAATGTGCGACGGTTCAATACTTGCTTTAAGCGTTTTTCTTATTTCTTTTTTATATTCTTCCGCAGCTTCGTCCACTGCATCACAAACACTGTTAAAATCTGCATCCGCTTTTACAAGTACATTCATTGTTATTGCTTTATTTACTTTTGTTGGTGCAATGACATTGACGTAATCCGTCATCGGATTTACGCTTTCACCTGTCAATAAATCACTTACATCCTGCAAGACCGTTTGCGGTGTAATATCATCATCAGTAAGCGGATAAATATTAACCGTTGCTTGTGGCGGTATTTTAAAGCAATATGTTACATCATCTTTTGTAAAAGTTATAGAACCTGCTTTATAATCAACACTTGCCGTAAAATCACCTGTGTCAATACTTCCGTTTTCTTCCGTATAAGTATCATTACCTATTTTAATCGTTGCAGGAATAACAGGACTTTCCGCCTGTGCATCAATAATATTTGCATTTGCAGAAAGCGTATGATAAATATAACTTTGTCTTGAACCAGCACAACTAAAACTTTCAGGTGCTAATAAAATACGTTTTATATATGGTGTATCGTCCTCAACATCCGCACCGCCTGAAACACCATATAAGTTTTCAACAGATTGAATATAACTTAACGGTTTAACCAGGATGTCTGCTTGTGAAATATTTGCAAACAGATTATTCAGACCAAAATACATTATGGAATATAAGTCAAAATTCAACCATAAGATTTAATATAATACCTTATGTAAAACGCTATAATCAATTTTTGGATGAAATGTTGATTAAACCTATTTCACCTGTTTTAGCAGGTATCAGAGTAAGATTAAACAAAGAACAGGATATTGCAAAATCGATAGATAATACAGAATCAAGAACAATAAAAGGTTTAGAGTTCCCTGTTGAATTTATTTTGAATAAAGAAAATACAGAATCAAACGCATTAAACGCAGCCGGTATAGGAACTGTTATAAACTGGAAAGGTAAATTCAGAATTTGGGGTGCAAGAAATTGCGGTTATCCGAGTGAAACGGGAATTGAAACATTTGATAGCGTAATTGATACTGCAAACTTTATCGAAAAAACAATCGAAAGCGGTTCTTTTGAATGTGTTGGTGGAAAAGTCACGAGAGCGTGGATAGATAATGTTCTTGAAAGCATAAAAGCAAAATTTAACACTTGGAAAAATCCGGAAGTAGGTCTTATTTTAGACGGTGATGTTTGGTATGATGAGCAACTTAACGATGCAGAAAGTGTGGCAAACGGATTTGTAAGATTTAATTACGATTTCTGTCCGCCAAGTGTCGCAGAACATATCAGATTTAGTTCATTCATAAACATAAAATATATTACAACTGCGTTAAGCAATTAATAGTGAGTAGTGAATAGTGAATA
>DFEL01000110.1 GCA_002369055.1 Cyanobacteria bacterium UBA3803 | reverse complement strand
AACAACTTGATACGGAACATAATGCAGTTCAAACCGAAATGGAAACTGTTAAATCCGTATGTAAGAAAAATGTTGAAGATTCATTTAAAACATTCGCTTAATAATACAATTTAGTAAAGATTAAAACATATTAACTAAAACATTTAATTGAAAAAAATATTCGGCTATCCGAATAATATAAACGAGTTTTTTGGCAGAGCGTTTATATGCTATGTCTTGCTCTGCCTTTTACTCGTATAAGTTTAAAAACACAAATTTCATAATCACTCTTATTATAAATTCTCAGGTACCGCAAGGTACCTTTTTTATTGTAAAGAATTTGCATAACAATTTTTTTTTGTTTAAAATTGAGTAAAAAACAAATAGGAGAATAGATAATAATGGCAGTTGAAAGACAAAGACAACACGAACAAGACCCGATGATTAGAAAAACAAATTTTAATCCTGTGGAAGATAATTTAACAGATGAACAAGCAAAACTTGAAGCCTCAAGATGTTTAAATTGTAAAAATCCAAGATGTGTTTCAGGCTGTCCTGTAAATATAAACATCCCTGCATTTATTCACGAAGTTAAAGAAGGCAATATAGAAAAAGCAGGTGAAATTATTAGAGAATCAAGCATGCTTCCATCAGTTTGCGGTAGAGTATGTCCTCAAGAAAGACAATGTGAAGGTAAGTGTGTATTAGGAATAAAAGGGGACTCGGTTGCAATCGGTGCATTAGAAAGGTATGTTGGAGATGCAACAAAAGCTGCTGAAACAGAAATTAAACCGAGCGGTAAAAAAGTTGCCATTGTAGGTTCGGGTTGTGCAGGCATAACAGCTGCCGCAGATTTAAGAAAAGCAGGTCACGAGGTTACTGTTTTTGAAGCACTACATGAATTAGGCGGTGTTTTAAGATATGGTATACCACCTTTCAGATTACCAAGAACAGTTTTGGACAGAGAACTTGACGCATTAAAGAAAATGGGAGTAGTTTTCCACAAAAACGTAATTGTAGGAAAATCAATAACTTTAAAGCAACTTGAAGAAGACGGATATGACGCAATATTTATCTGTTCAGGTGCTGGTTTGCCAAAAATGCTTGGTGTTGCAGGTGAAAATCTAAACGGAGTTTATTCTGCAAATGAATTTTTAACTCGTGTAAATTTGATGCACGCAAATGATGAAAAATATCCTACTCCATTGAGAGTTGGTAAAAAAGCCGCTATTATCGGTGGTGGAAATGTTGCAATGGACGCAGCAAGAACGGCTCTAAGAGCAGGTTTTGAAGAAGTTTCCATTGTTTACAGAAGAACAGAAGCAGAACTTCCTGCAAGAAAAGAAGAAGTAAGACACGCTAAAGAAGAAGGAGTTATATTTAAACTGCTTCACTCTCCAATAGAAATTTTAGGCGAAGAAGGTTATGTAACAGGTTTAAAACTGGAAGTAATGGAACTCGGTGAACCTGACGAAAGCGGAAGACGCAGACCTGTTGGAACAGGTGAAACAACTGTTATGGACGTTGATACCGTTATAGTTGCACTTGGAACAGGTCCTAATCCTATTATCCAAAAATCAGCACAAGCAGACGGTTTGGATATTACAACAGACAAAAAAGGCTATATTACAATAGATTCAGAAACAGGTTTAACATCTATTCCAAGAGTATATGCAGGCGGAGATGTCGCACCGACAGGAGAATCAACAGCAATTAATGCTATGGGTGCCGGTAAAAGAGCTGCTAAGGCTATTAATGAACTTCTTAAATAAATTTTTTATAATATTTATATCTTTTACGTATCTATGTTTACCTGCAATTGCAGCTTTTGACATAGATACTTCCGTTGATGATGATATAAGAAAAAAATATAATACAAGCAAAATTGAAGATGATTTATTACCACCACTTCCGGAAAATTTAAAACAAAACAAAAAAGTAAAATCAAACGAAGATTTTTCCAAAACAACTACTACTACAACCGCAACAACGAACAACGCAACACTGAAAGAAGTCAAAGAGGTTAAAAATGTTCCTAAATCTCAAGGTCAACAAATAACCTTAAAAAGAGGTACAAAATTTACTGTAAGACTAACTTCGGCAATTTCCGATAAAATGTCTGTCGGAGCTAAAATTTATTTTAAACTTACAAAACCAATAAAAACAAAATATTTTTTACTTCCTGAAAACACAAAATTTGTTGGCATTGTTGTTGATTCTCATTCTCCTCAACTGAGCGGTAATGGAGGTTTGCTTGTTATAAGAGTTGATAATGTAGTAATTAACGGCAGAACACAAGAAATTAATGCAAAAGTTACAAAGGTTAATTATAAAAAGATATTTTTTAATAATATAAAAGGGAAAAGAACATATTGGAAAAATGTAGTAAAATCTACTCAACCCGGAAAAAGATTTTATGATAAAATGTGGGCTAAGACAAAACAACTTGCAAATGACAATATAACCATAATATTAAGTCCGTTTACACTAATTACGGGTGTTGTGGTTATCGGTGTAAATGTAATGGGTTCGCCAATATTTGCAATGTTTTCAAAAGGGGGCAGCCTGTCAATACCTGCAAACAGCCCATTTGAATTAAAATTACTGGAAGATACAACTATATATAATTAAAAGGAGAAAAGATGTTATCAGAATTACTATTTGCAGCAATGATTAATCCTGATATGGATAAACTAAATCTTATTGCTAAAGCGGAAGAAAAGACCAAACCAAACGTTGTTGTTACACAAAAAATTGAAAAAACAAAATTACCATTTACACAACTGTTTGTAATTCAAGAAGATAATCGTACAAACATGTTTTATTTTGATGAAATTCAAAAATATTACGATGGATTAATGAACATAGTTATAAAAGACTTTTCAAAACGAACTAAAGATTCAAAAGAATTTTTAAAATGGGTTGATTTACCTTCTGAACAACTTGCAAAACATGGTACAAAATCACATTTAGACGAAATTTACACACAGGCAGAAACTCTTAAAGCACGTAAATCAGAAAAAGAAAGAGCATTAGTTGTTCTTGGAATTGGAGGTTCAAAACATACGGCAGAATTTTTATTAAACATGAATGGTGTCGGAAATAAGGGAAAAGTTTATTTTTATTCGGACATTGACCCTGTAAGTTTTGAAAACTTTTTAGGAGAAGTCAACAGACCTGTTAGCGATTTAAACTTTTTAGTTGTATCAAAATCAGGTACAACATTTGAAACAAAAGACGGATTTTTAAGATTTGAAAAAAAGCTGTTTAATCACTATAAAAAACAAGGTTTGAATGACAATGATGCTCTAAGAGCTGCCCAAAGTCATTTTGCAATTTGTACCGACAAAACCCCTAACGAAAAAAATTTGAGAGGCAAAATCGGAAACAAAAACGGAAAAGAAAATAACTATATAAAAGAATTATACATTCACGACGGAGTTGGCGGTCGTTTTAGCATGTTTGATGATGCAGGATTGTTTGCTGCCGCTTATGCAGGCGTATCAAAAGAAAAAGCAACAAGAATACTTAAAAGTGCTGCCGAAACATCTAAAAAATGCTTAAATACAGATTTAACTTTAAATCCTGCCGCAAGAAGTGCTATGTTTAACCTATATGCATATCAATTCGGTTACAAATTAAAACAACAACAATATTTTGGCAGATTATTTGAAGGCGGCGGTGAAAACTGGATTAAACAGCTTTACTTAGAATCACTTAAAGATTTTTATTTCAATGCAACAAAAGCACCTGATAGTATGCACTACGCTTCAGAAGGATTCTTCTATCCTGCAAACAGAGATAAATACAATGTTGTAATGACAGTTATGTCACCTGAAATTTCTCCAAATTATAAAAAATATTTAGGTGCAATCCTTGTTTCTTATGCAGAAAAAGTACCTGTCGAAATGGAAATTCTTGATGTGGAAGACAACGCAATAAAACCTGAAGCGATAGGCGAATATGTACAAGCAAAACACTTTGAAATAGTTTATACAGGTATGTTAAGAAGACAAGCAAAAGCACAAATGCCTGAAAAACTGCCTGAAGTTTTCCAATCACACGTTGAAGTTTATAAGAACAAATTTAAACCAAACAGTCCTTATGAACTTGCTCCAGGACAATAACTGTTAGTAATATAAAAATATTCGTGCTATCATTTATTTATGGATAGCACGATTTTTTTTAATCCTGTATTTATATCAATTGTGCTGCTTTGCATACTTTGTCTTTGCAGAGTGAATGTTTTATTATCTATAATGATTTCAGCAATTACGGCAGGAATTTGTGCCAAAATGAATATAACAGAAGTTATGAACACCTTTATTTCAGGAATGGGCAATAACTCTGAAACTGCGTTAAGTTACATCCTTTTGGGTGCATTTGCCGCTGCAATGACACAAACAGGACTCGCAGGAACTCTAGCAAAAAAAATATCTAAACTTATAAAAAGCAACAAATATATTCTTTTTATAATTCTTACATTAATTGCAATGATGTCACAAAATTTAATTCCCGTACATATTGCATTTATACCAATTTTAATTCCGCCTTTGCTGCAAATAATGAATATATTAAAAATTGACAGACGTGCTGTTGCATGCTGTTTAACTTTTGGTTTAAAAATGCCTTATATCGTAATCCCTGCAGGGTTTGGATTAATATTTCAAGGGTTGATTGCGGATAACATAGCACTAAATGGAATGGATATAGTCAAAGCAGATGTATGGAAATCCACAACGATTTTGGGATTAGGGATGTTTTTAGCATTATTAATTTCAATTTTTATTTCATACAGAAAACCTCGTGAATACAATAATACTGAAATAATTAAAAAAGAAACCTTAATCAATGATAAATTTACAAAAGAACATTATATAACTTTATTTGCAGCATTTGCAACATTAATGATACAACTAATAACAAAATCACTGCCATTAGGAGCCTTAGTCGGTTTAGGTATAATTTTTGGAACAGGCACAATAAAGCATCACAAAATGGATAACCTAATAGATGAAGGTGTTGGTTTAATGGGTTATATAGCATTTGTAATGCTTGTTGCAGCAGGATTTGCAGCCGTATTAAAATCAACAGGCGGAATAGAAACATTTGTAAGTTCTATTGTTAACCTTATTCCTGCAAATAAACTTATTGCAAGTGCATTTATGCTTTTAACAGGCTTATTTATAACAATAGGAATAGGAACTTCTTTTGGTACTATTCCTATATTAGCGGTAATATTTGTTCCTGTATGTATAAGTTTAAATTTTAATCCTGCCGAAACCGTTGCAATAATTGCAGCAGCAGCAGCACTTGGAGATGCAGGTTCTCCTGCATCTGATACGACACTGGGTCCAACAGCAGGCTTGAACGCAGACGGACAGCATAATCATATTTGGGATACTTGTATTCCAACATTTTTGCACTACAATATCGCTTTAATTTTGTCTGCATTAATATCTGTTGTTGTATTTTAAAATATATCCAATCGGCTAATTGCAAAATATATGAAATAGATTTTAAATATAATTAAATCTTTTTCATACTTCCAGCTATTCTTATGAGTCTTTTGAAAAACAAAGGCTCTTTTTATTATATTATTTTTGGTATAATTTTTTTAAAAGGAAAAGAGGATTTATGAAAAATATTTTGATAATAAATTTTGGCGGAATAGGTGATGAAATATTGTTTTTACCAACATTAATATCATTAAAAAAAGCCTACCCTGAATGTAAAATTACACTTTGTTTAGAACCAAGAAGCAAAGGAATTAAAGATTTGACAGATAATATTGATGATTTAATGCTGATTAATCCAAAAGGTAAAAACAAATATTTTGAACTATTAAAACTTGTTATAAAAGCTCGTTTTGGAGGTTTTGATGCAATAATTTCATCAGGTGGTAATAAACTTATATCCCTTTTATTGTTTTTGACAGGAATAAAAAAACGTTATGGCTTTAATACAGGCAAATTAAGCGAAAAATTACTGACAAAAGCCGTAGAACTAAATAAAAAACAATATGCCGCAAAGATGTATCATGAATTGATAACACCACTGACAGATATCAAAACGGAAGTTCCGGAAATTAATATTGAACACGAAGAAAAAATTACTAATTCAATTTTAATTCATCCGGGAGTAAGTAAATTAAGTGTTCAAAAAAACATGATTAAAACAATTACCCCTGAGATTTGGGCAGATGTTATAAAACTTTTGCTTGAAAATGGCAAACAAGTAACCCTTACAGGAGGGCCGGACGATAAAGAAGTTGTTGAACAAATTTTAAAAATCATAGAGCCGTTAAATGATAGTAATTTTACAAATTACTATGGCAAAACAAGGAATTTGCTTGATTTGGCAAAATTAATAACAAAATATGAAAAATTTGTATGTTCGGATTCAGCCCCATTACATATCGCAGTTGGTTTAAAAGTCAGAACTTATGCAATTTTTGGTTCAACTGATGACAAAAAACTTATACCACAAGCAGATTTTGTAACAGCACTAAAAACAAACGATGATTGTCCGATAAAACCTTGTCTTTGGGATTACAGACAAACAACTTGTGAAAAATTATCATGTTTAAAATTTAAAGCAGAAGATATAGTAAATGAAATTTTGAGATAATTGTAAACTTTTCTTAATGCCAAAAAAATAGACTACAACCATGTTTTAGCATTAATAAATGCTAAATAGTAATAAAATTAGAAAATCCTTGATATTTGTGATATGCTGTTAAATGCGGAGAATAATTTTATCTGCAATGAGTACACAATTAAGAAAAGAAGGAATTAAAGATTATGTCATTACCATCAGTTGCATACTTATCAATGGAAATTGCATTAGACCAATCTTTAAGCACATATTCCGGCGGCTTAGGTTTCTTGGCAGGTTCACACATGTTATCTGCCGGATATCTGCAAATGCCAATGGTAGGTGTAACAATGCTTTGGTCTTACGGCTACTACGATCAACGTATTGACCACAACGGACAAGTTGAAGTTGCTTATATCAGAAAATACTATGATTATTTGACTGATTTAGGCGTACAAGTTGAAGTTGATACATTTGGTGAAAAAGTAAAAGTTAAAGCATACAGAGTTGAACCTGAATTATTTGGCTCTTGTCCTGTTTACTTATTAACAACAGATATTGACGGAAACAGTGATTGGGCAAGGAGCATTTCTCACAGATTATATGACGGAAATGAAAAGATAAGAATTGCACAAGAAACTATTTTAGGTGTTGGCGGTATTAAAATATTACAAGCAATGAGATATAAGTTTGACGTAGTTCACATGAACGAAGGTCATGCTCTTCCTGCAGCATTTGAATTATTAAGACAATACAAAGGTGATTTAGAAGAAGTTAAGAAAAGAACAGTATTCACAACACATACACCGGTAGCAGCAGGTAATGAAGTTCACTGGGTTGATACATTGATGGAAGGTGGCTTCTTTGCAGGTGCTTCAAGAGAAACTGCTATTAAATTGGGCGGAGAAAACTTCTCATTAACAGTTGCAGCTTTAAGAATGAGCCGTATTGCAAATGCTGTATCACAATTGCACGGTCTTGTTGCAAACAGAATGTGGGATTGGGTTGAAGACAGATGTCCTATCAGAGCTATCACTAATGCCGTAAACTTACACTATTGGCAAGATAAACGTATGAATGGTGATAAATCGTTTGAAGAATTAATTCAAGCAAAACGTGAAATGAAACAAGAATTGTTCAAATATATTGCAAACAAAGCAGGTAAAAGATTTGACCCTGATGTATTAACAATTACTTGGGCAAGAAGATTTGCTGATTACAAACGTGCTTGGTTAATCTTAATGAACAAAGACAGAATTATGAAGTTATTGGATAACAACAAACTTCAATTAATCTTTGCAGGTAAATTCCACCCTGATGATGCTATGGGACGTGAAATGTTCAATAAATTATTGAACAAATCTCACTCAATGAAAAACGTAGTTGTATTACCGGGATATGAATTACAATTAAGTGGTATGTTAAAACGTGGTTCTGATATTTGGTTAAATACTCCTCTAAGACCATTTGAAGCATCTGGTACATCAGGTATGAGTGCTAACGCAAACGGTGCAGTACACTTATCAATATATGACGGATGGACAGTTGAAGGTACATTTAACGGAATCAACGGTTACACTGTTGAATACGAAGGTTTGGATGATGAAATTCCTTGGGAAGAACGCCATTGGAAAGACCACGAATACATCATGGATGTAATTGAAAAAGAAATCATCCCTACTTATTACCATAACAAAGAAGAATGGGGCAGATTAATGCGTCAGGCTATCAGAACATCTGAAGCATACTTCAATTCAGACCGTATGGTAATTGAATATTACAACAGATTATATCGTTCTATCGCACACGATACTGAAGGTGCAGGAAAAGATAAAGC
>DFEL01000139.1 GCA_002369055.1 Cyanobacteria bacterium UBA3803 | reverse complement strand
AATATTTTACAGTGTTCACAATATGATATTGCTTCTATATCTTTATGTGCTTTAGAAGAACATTTTTGGTTTTTTTCCATTTTTTAATGATAAAATATAAGTAAATTATAATTAAATAATTTTCATAAAATACTTCATTAAAAATTTTTTTTTATTTATTTTTATAATTAAAAATTATAATAATCACAAGGCATAGTGTTGCGATAACTATTAATATTGACAAAAACATTATTGCAGGAATTGTTAATAAGTTGTTTATGCTAAAATATAAGCCTATGTAATTAAAAATAGTTGCAATTATTCTTAAAATAAGATTATTTACAAAAAACGGAATTCCTGTTAATTCTCCTTTGGGAGTTATGATGCTTAAGATTTCTTTATACATGTTATCCTCTTTCTTTTATAATGTTATCATAACAAAATTTTCATGTTAATTAAATTGCCTATCTTTAAGATTGCTTAACAGGTTCAAATAAATTTATTGTAATTTTTTTGTTTATGGTAATATGTATATATAAACAGATAATAAAACAAGGAGAAAATATGAAAACATACGAACTATTGACAATTTTAAAACCAAATTTAGATACTGATGAAGCAGACAAAGTTATTGAAAAATTTGATGCTGATTTGGCAGAATTAGGCGGAAAAGTTGTTTCAAGAGATAAAATGGGCAGAAGAAAATTAGCTTATGATATAAAAAAATCAAGAGATGGTTTTTTTGTAAACACTGTTTTATCAATGCCTGAAGAAAAAGTTGCAGATTTTAGACGTGCGTTAAAGTTAAATGATAACGTATTAAGAGTAATGTTGCTGGACGTTACTGAAAAAGCTGCTGTATAGAGGATAATTTCAATGACGGTAGCAAAAGCGGTAGTAACAGGTACAGTATTTAGAAATCCGGAGAAGCGTTTTACATCCAATAATGTTCCGGTTTCTGCTTTTGTGCTGAATATTGGAGATAAAGATGAGTTATTGGTAAGAATTCTTGCAAAAAAAACTTCTTTGGATGAAGTTGTTTCTGCTATTTCAAAAGGAACTAGGGTTTTAGTTGAAGGCAGATTGCAAACCAATAATGTTAAGAATGAAAGCGGTACTGAACGTAAGATATTTGAAATTGATGCTAATGTAATTGAATTAATGGGTACAACATCTTCAGTATCTGCGTCGGATTTCTCTGATGATATAGTAAAGTTTTCTGATGAAGAAATGACTGATGAATTAATTGGAGAAGATGAAATACCGTTTTAAGTAGGAATTAGATAAGTTATATTTGCGTAAGAAAGGAAAATTAAATGGCAAAACAAGACTTAAATGATAAGAAGAAACGTAAAACTTGCAGCTTCTGTGCTGACCACGTAGAAGAAATTGATTATAAAGATGCTGCAAAATTAAAAAGATACTTAACTGAAGCAGGAAAAATTATTCCACGTCGTGTAACAGGTAATTGTGCAGAACATCAAAGAATGGTTGCTAAGGCTGTAAAAAGAGCAAGAGAAGCAGCTATTATAAATTATGTTTTTGATTAATCAGAAGATACGTGATTATGGAAAAAATTACTATTAGGTCTGACCGAAACACTGATTATACTTTTATTTACAAAGGTGAAGAAGTAGTTTTAGGTGCAGGTAAAATTATAAGTATAGCTGATGGGTTAAATGATGTTGTTTTACCTACGTGTGCTATGAAGATTACAAATAATTTAATTATCATAAAAGAGGATGTTAAGTAGTCCTCTTTTGTGATTAAGGTAGGGATAGTTATGAAAAAACAAAAGGTAGCCGTTTTAGGCTGTGGATTATGGGGTAGAAATATTGTACGAAACTTTTATAATTTAGAAGTTTTGGATACTGTTTGTGATTTGGATGAGGAAAATTTACAAAAAGTTCAAGAACAGTATAAAGGTGTTAAAACAACCCAAAATTTTGATGATATTTTAAGTAATGCTGAAATTACGTCAGTTTGTGTTGTTACTCCTAGTCATACACATTTTAATATGGTTAAAAAAGTTTTAGAATCAGGTAAGAATGTTTATGTTGAAAAACCTATTTCAACATCTGCTCACGAGGCCGAAGAATTAAAAAAACTTGCAGAAGATAAAGGTTTAATTCTAATGGTTGGTCACTTACTGTTATATCATCCTGCTGTTAATCGTTTAAAAATGCTTGTTGATGAAGGTGTTTTGGGTGATATTGTTTATGCTCAAAGTGATAGACTAAATGTTAATTATTTTAAAAATGATAGAAGTGTTATGTGGGATTTAGCTCCTCATGATGTTTCTATGATGTCTTATGTAATAGGCAAAGAACCTAAACAAGTAATATCTGCCGTAGGTTGTTCTTCTGAAAAAAATGAAATTATGGACATTACACATCTTTCAATTGAATTTGAAGGCGGTGCAATTGGTCAAATTACAGATAGTTGGATTACACCGATGAAACATGTAAGACTTTTAGTGAGAGGTACAAAGGCCACAGCAATTCTTGATGATACATTGCAAGAAAATAAATTACAAGTTTTCGATAATAAAAAAGACGGTTCTATAACTGATATTCATATTGATTATCTTGAAATTGAACCTTTAAAACTTGAGTGTCAACATTTTATTGCTTGTTGCGAAAAAGGTACTAAGGCTCGCTCTGACGGTGATAATGGTTTTAGTGTTGTAAGAATTTTAGAAGAAGCAGAAAAAATTATGTTAGGTGAAAATAAATTAAAAAGTCTTGATCAGCGTAATTTTGCTTTATCAAGAGCAAAACAATAATTATATTGGTGCTGATTTTATTCGGCACTTTGTTTTAAATGGAGGTTTTAGTGGCAAATTTAATTAGTATTTCAAGAATATTTTTAATATTTATTGCAGTTGGCTTGCTTTATTTTAAAGAGTGTGCTGCTGCATATATAGTATCTTTAATTCTTACAATTGTTGCATTTTCTTTTGACGGTCTTGACGGATATGTTGCAAGAAAACGAAATGAAGTTAGTAAATTAGGTGCTGTATTGGATATTATGGGTGACAGAATTACGGAATATGCTTTTTGGATTATGCTTGCTCACATGGGATGGATTCCTGTTGTTTTTCCGTTAATTGTTGTTTCAAGAGGTGTTATAACTGATAGTCTTAGAAGTGTTGCTTTAGAACACGGTTTAATTCCGTTTGGCAAGGGTAGTATGCTTGATGATAGTGTTTGCCAATGGATTTGCGGTTCAAAATTTATGAAAATCAGTTATGCGGTTGCAAAAGCGATAGCATTTACATTTTATATAATTGCTTATATACCAGGTATGCCTGAAGTTTGGGCTTGGTGCATTCTTATTATAGGTGCTCTTTCTGCTGAGATTGCTATATTACTATGCGTGCTTCGTGGTATTCCTGTAATTTTTGAAAGTAGAAAATTTTTTGTTAAAGAAGAAAATTAATGGATATTATGAATATTAAAAAATTCAATATAGTCCTTTATGAACCTGAGATACCGCAAAATACAGGTAATATCGCAAGATTGTGTGCTTGTACTGGTGCTGATTTGTATTTAGTAGGTAAGTTAGGTTTTTCTTTGTCAGACAAGTATACTAAACGTGCAGGATTAGATTATTGGGATAGCGTAAATATAAAGCGTGTTGATAAATTAGAGGATTTAATTTTAGAAAATCCAAATTCTAATTTTTACTATTTAACCACTAAATCAAAAAAATCTTATTTTGATACAAAGTTTAGTGAGGGTGATTTTTTAGTTTTTGGTCCTGAATCAAGGGGTATTCCGGAAGAAATTTTGTTTGCAGAAGGTGCAAACTCTATAACTATACCAATGAAAGCAGGACAACGAAGTTTAAATTTATCTAATTCTGTTGCTATTGTTCTGTATGAAGCTATGAGACAGGTCGGTTAGTATGAATGAAATAATGCTTCCTGTGAGAAAACAAAATTCTCATAAAGGTTCTTTTGGCAAGGTGTTAAATATAGCGGGCTCTCCAAATTATCATGGTGCAGCATATTTATCTAGTATTGCTGCTTTAAAAGCAGGTTGTGGATACGTTGCTTTGGCAAGTTCTCCAAGTGTTTTGCAAAGTGTTGCCGCAAAAACTCCTGATGTTGTTTTGATTCCAATAAAGCAGGTTAAAAATGTTTTAAAAAACTATGATGTTATATCATTCGGTTGTGGTTTTTCTACTGAAGCACCTTCAGTTTTAATGTTTAAATCATTGATGACAGAGCTTGCTATTTTGGATATTCCGATTGTGTTAGATGCTGATGGTATAAATTTATTATCTAAATTTAAAAAAATTATTTTACCTGACAGACTGATACTTACTCCTCATCCTAAAGAGGCAGCGAGGTTACTTAATAAAGATGTTTCTGAAATTTTAGATAATATGGAAGATGCTGCAACTGAAATTTCTTTGAACTATAAATGTACAACTGTGTTAAAAGGTCATAATACTGTTGTTTGCTCTAAAAAATTAAATATATACATAAATAATACAGGTAATTCAGCACTTGCAAAGGCTGGTACGGGAGATGTTTTATGCGGTATGATTGCAGGATTTAAAGCACAAGGTATGAAATCTTTTGATGCTTGTAAAACTGCTGTTTATTTACATGGTCTTGCAGGAGAATTAGCGAGTCAAGATTTAACAGAATATTCAGTTTTGGCTTCAGATTTAATTAATTATATCCCTTTATCCATAAAAACAATTACGGATAACTGATTTGTCCCATAATTACCTCTTTATTTGCACCTGTGCATGCCGGAACATTATTAGGTATTTTGTAATAAGTACAATATCCCAAAAGAGCAAAAGCCGTTACTTCCTTGTAATTATTTGAAATACCGTAGTCTTCGTGTGTTTTTAGTGGTATTTTACCAAGATATTTTTGTAGATATTTTTTCAGTGTTGGATTATATGCCCCTCCGCCCCCAAGTATTACTTCATCAATTGTTGTATTAGGGTAAACAAAGCGTTCATAATTTTGTGCTATTGTTTTTGCTGTTAGTGCGGTTACTGTTGCCATTATGTCATATTTGTTATCAGGTGCAAGTTTTAGTGCATTTTCAATATATTTATTTGAAAAATATTCTCGACCTGTTGTTTTGGGAGGTTCTTTGTAATAATATTCATCTTCCAGCAAGCAGTTAAGCCAATTTTCGCATATTTTACCCTGTTCTGCAAATTTACCGTTTTTGTCATAGGGTTCATCAAAAAATTTCTTAGCACAGTAATCAATCATAATATTTCCAAGTCCTGTATCAAAACCAAATGTTGCATATTCCTTTGATACAACTGTAACGTTAGAAATGCCTCCAATATTTTGTATAGCAATATTTTTATTTAATGGTTTAAACCATGTTTCGTCTGCAAAGCAAACAAGTGGTGCTCCGTTACCTCCTTGTGCAATGTCTGCTGTTCTGAAATTTGCTATTGTAATGCACCCTGTTTCTTGTGCTATTA
Organism: Cyanobacteria bacterium UBA3803; assembly: GCA_002369055.1. Classification (GTDB taxonomy): domain Bacteria; phylum Cyanobacteriota; class Vampirovibrionia; order Gastranaerophilales; family Gastranaerophilaceae; genus UBA6984. The sequence goes on along the minus strand of DFEL01000139.1, from coordinate 11,307 downwards.
CTGAAGGTTCTCCTATTTGTAGCGTGCTTTTTTCACTTATATCTGATATTTTTGTGTCAAAAGGGTAATGGTATATTGTTTGCCCGTGTGATGTTATAAAGTCCGGTTTGCCGTGTTGTTTAATCATTTTGTTTGCGGCTTTTGCAAAGCAGTGTCCGATAACAAAATTCATTTTACATATTTCATCTACATTTGTATTTTCATAAAATATTTTGAATATTCTTTCTTTTATTTCCTCAGGATATTCAAAATTAAAGCCATCAATTAATGTGCAGCTTAAATCAGGTTTAACAAGACATAATCCAACATCTATCGAGTCACATGACGTTCCTGACATCATTGATATTATTTTTTTTGATTTTCTTATTTCTGTCATACTAATTTATTATATGAAAAAACTTGCCTTTCGGCAAGTTTTCAACTATCCAATATCTCCCAAGATTGTATAGTTAATTAAAAATTTTTCTAATTGTGCTATTGTAAAATCTTATAAAAAATCTTTTTCTCTAATTCTAATTTTTGATACTTCAAATACGTGACTTTGCCACCACCCCTTTTATTTCGTTTTTCGTTCCGCTATTTCTTTCGACTAATTCATAATATGCTAGTGGTGCATGACTTACAAGTAAAAATTTTAAATCGAATTTTTACATTTGACCATGCCCCCCAGACCAAGTAAGTATGGGCGATATTAACATTCTTAATGAAGAGATTTTAATGAATTTTAGTTAATATTTATGAAAATTTTGTTTGACAAAATATATTTTAGTTAAGCCAAAGAATTGCTTTACTTTTTTCCGGAATATTTTTGTTTATATATAAAGAATATTTCTTTCCTTTTTTTACTAAATACAAACATTTATCCAAATTTTGTTGATAATTTTTTTGTTCAACATGTTTATTTTTTACAATAACGTATGTTGGTGTGATTTTGTTTGAGGCATGTTCATAAAGTTCTTCAAAATTATCATCAGTTATGAAATATACAAAGTCGCCATAATTGATTTTAGTACTAGGTTTTACGGCAAAATCAAATGTAACAAGTCTTGTGTTTTGTGATTGTGCATAATTTGAATACATTACAAGCTCATTTTCGCCACCTGCATATATAAGACTAAATAAATGTGTTACCGCAAAAGTAACAACAAAAAACATTGTAATTACATAGCCGGAAAAAATTGAAATACTTTCTTGTGATTTCAATTTTATAATAAGATACATGCCAACAAATGCACAGCCAATCAGTACGGAATACTTGAATGTTGAAAACATTTCAATAACTGATTGAGGTAAGAATAAATAAGATAAAGATGCTAAAATTGTTGACAGGATAAATATTGACGCAATTATGTAAGTAGAAATTTTTATAGCATTTTTTATAGAAACTTCATTTTCCGATTTACACCAAAAGTATCCTGTAATTAGTGCTGAGGCAGGTAATGCAGGCAGTATATAAGTTGGTAATTTTGTGCTTGAAATGCTCATTACTCCGAATACAACTATAAAGTATATTGATGAAAACAGTAGTAGCTCTTGAGCTTTGTCTTTTGCTTCAAGTGAAATAATTATTCTTGAATAGATGCTTCCTGCTGAATTTTTAAATCTGTCAATTAATCTTTTAAGTCCGTCAAAAGTTGTTGTTAAGAAGATAAATGTCCAAGGCATAAACGCAACTAAGAAAATCGGTATAAAATAGAAAAATCCGTGTTTACGACCCAAACCTTCTGAATTTAATAATCTTGCAAAATGATGTTTTATAAAGTACTCTTGGATAAATTCCCAGCCGTAATCTTTAAACATTACAACATGCCATGGCATTGATATTAGTAGGAAAATAACAAGCCCTACAAGTAAATGTAACGGTTTAAAAAATGACTTTAAATTCTTTGTTAAATAGCAATATATTAGAATTATAACAGTTGGTATGGCTATTGCAAGAATACCTTTGGCTAAAAAGCCCAGTCCTGCAAAAGTCCAAAATCCCCACCAGCAATATTTTTTGTATTTATCTGTGGCATAAAAACTTAAAAATGCACAGTATAATCCGCTTGCGATACAAACTGTCAACACCATGTCTAAAATGGCAACGTGTGACAAAATAAGGAAAAAGACGCTAGTAAGTAATATTATTGCACTCAATAGTCCAAATTTTCTTGATAAAACTTTTTTACCAAAATAATATGTAAAAAATATTAAAAATGATGATATTAGTGCAATTGGAAATCTTACAGCAAATTCACTAAAGCTTCCGAAAATTTTTATTGATGCGGCAACCATCCAAAAATATAGAGGTGGCTTTTCTAAGAATGGTATTGAATTTAATAATAATAAATTCCAGTCTTTTGACTGTGCCAAATCTCTTGACATAATTGCATAGCGTGTTTCGTCAACATCTAACAATGGGTAAAAGTTTAATCCCCAGAATAAAAATATTCCGCATAGTCCTAAAAGAAGTGCAAATGCACAAATTTCAGGATGTTTGTTTTTGAATTCTCTTAATCTTTCCATATATTTTCCTTGTGTTCTTATGTTATAATCATGATAAATCTATCATATAATTAAAGGTATTTCAATTATGAAACATTTATTAAAACAATTATGCATATTACTTATGTTGATACTGCTTGTATTACCTGTACAAGCAAAGCAAAAAAATACTGTTTTTGCTCAAGTTACGGATTTGCATTTTGACGCTTCTGAAAATTCGATTAGTAATTATAAAAATTTGATTCATTCAATAAATAATGATAAGCAAATTAAGTTTGTTGTTTTTACAGGCGATAATATTGATAAACCAAGTCCTGAATTATTAAAAGTATTTTTAAAAATTGCAAATAGAATTAAAGTTCCATATTATATTCAAATTGGTGATTCTGAGTGTTTTAAATCAGTTGGTTTATCTAAAAAAGAGTATATGAAATATGTAAACAGATATTCATCTCAACATTTAAAATCTTTTAATTATGTTGTAAAAAAAGATAATATAATTTTTATTTTTGTTGATGGAACTAAAGAAGTTATACCTTCTCCAAACGGTTATTATAAAGATGAAACACTAAATTGGCTGGATAAGATGCTTACTAAATATGAAAAAGAAAATGTTATAATTTTACAGCATTATCCTCTTTCCGATGTTAGTGAAAACAGTTTGCAAAATTTGTATAAACCTCAATCATATAAAGATGTTATTGCAAAACATAAAAATATTGTAGCAGTTTTTGCCGGACACTATCATATTAACCGTGAAGAATTGATTGATAATGTTATGTATTTAACAACAGATGCCGCAAGGGGAGGTACATACAGAAAAATATTTTTAACACCTGTTGAAAACAATAAAATTGAAGTTTACAGTCAAAATATAAACTTTTAGGCTTTAAAATCTTGTCCACCTACAATTTTAAGGTGTCTTTCCGCACCTTCGCCAATGCTTTCACTTTCAAGGTTATGTTGTTCAACCAGTTCGTGTTGTAGTTTTCTGATTTGTTGATTTTGTGGTGCAAGTTCAATATTTCTTGCACCTGCAAGAATTTTATCAATAGCACTTTTAGCTTCATCAAGTGCTTTTTCGGCATCATCGTAATAGCCTTGTAGTGCTTGAGAAGATTCCCTAATGTCTAAGGCTTCTTTTACAACTTTTTGAATTTGTGCCATTGAATTTGTTTTTATGTAAAAAATTTGTAAGCGATAATTATTTGCCGTGCTTAATATTTTTGCACCACCTTTTGCAAAGTTTTTGTGTGCAATTACTAAGTCTGCCTCATCAATATTTTTGGTTATTTCCGCATTTAAATCCAATCTTTCAATAATTTTTTCAACTATTGAGCGTGAAACTGCATATAAATATATTTTTTTAAATTTCTTTGCTTCTTTCACGTAATCTTTTCGGTTAAAGCTAAATTTTAACCTGTCTGAAGGGTCTTGTTGAGCAATTTTTTTATCAACGTCATTTATTCTGTCAATAATTTGTTGAGTTGTTTCTTTTGGTGGTTCAACAGGTAATAAGTGTTCTTCTTCCTTAATTTCAGCAGGTTTATTATCATAAGTTTTGTCAACTTTTCTGATTTCAGGTCTGATAGGCCAACCTCTTAATATGTAATCAACTGCTTCAGCTGCATCTTTATATACGGCAAGCGTATTTCTGTCTAAAATTTCTATAACAATGTCAAACGTAGGTTGTTTTTCACGCTCAAGAACTGTTTTTTGTGATGCACGTCTTTTTGCTTCGTCATCACCAAGTGTTACAGATTGAATACCCCCTACTAAATCCGATAGTGCAGGGTTTTTAATTAAATTTTCCAGGCTTTGACCGTGTGCAGTTGCAATAAGCATAACACCACGTTCTGCAATTGTTCTTGCAGCCTGTGCTTCTGCTTCCGTACCGATTTCGTCAACGACAATTACTTCTGGAGTGTGGTTTTCAACTGCTTCAATCATAATATCTTTTTGAAATTCAGGTTGTCTAACCTGCATTCTTCTTGCTTTTCCTATTGCAGGATGAGGTGTATCTCCGTCACCTGCAATTTCATTTGATGTATCAACAATGACAACACGTTTACCAAGTTCATCAGCAACAAGTCTTGAAATTTCCCTTAACTTTGTAGTTTTACCTACTCCCGGACGTCCTAAGAATAATATACTTTTACCCTGCATTACAAAGTCTTTTATGCAGGCAATTGTACCTGTTACGACACGACCTATTCTGCATGTCAGACCGATAACACGACCTTGACGGTTTCTGATAGCACTTATTCTGTGTAATGTTCCTGCAATACCTGAGCGATTATCCGATGTGAATTCTTGAATACGGTTTGTTACATAGTCTAAATCATCATATTCAATTGGTTTACAGTTAAGGCTATCTATTTTCCCGTTTGCGTGTCTTATTTCAGGTAATCTGCCAATATCCAAAACAATCTCGATAACATCTGATAAAGATTCGTGAGTTACCATATCAGTAATTTTAGGAGGTAATACATCAATTAATCTGTCGAGGTCGTTTTGGAGTTGAATGTCGTTCATTTAATCCTTTGCGTGTTGTGTTGGTTTGTGTACCGAACTTGTGTAACCAATAATAATATACCACTTTTTCTTACTTTATTATCACTAATTATCAATAAATATTCTTTTATTTAATAAAACTTTACAATTAAAAAAAGGCTAAAAATGTGTATTAATAACACTTTTAACTTTATGCTGTTTTTGTTACTTTAATTGAAATTAGATAACGATAGTTATTTTAATTTGTCACATATCTTGTAAATAATATTGCACTTGAATACTACTTGAAAAGCATATAAGCATGTGTCATAATATTAATATCTTTGCATAGATGTTTATTTTGTTCCTACATTTTTAACTAAAGGGAGAATTGACTCTAATGGCATTGAAGTATACCGACCGTCGGATTATTCCGGTCGCCAGTCGGAAACGGATTAGTCAAGGCGTTCACCCACCTGCGAGATTACGCAGGCAACAAAATCGCATTTGTGCAAAGTGTTTTTTTTGTTTAATTTTGAGTTTTTGTGATGTTTATGCTATCATTTACCCATATAATACATTAATAAGGGGTATGTAAAATGATTATTATTATGGAGCCCGGTACATCCGAAGATAATATTCAAAGAGTTGTTAAAACTCTCGAAAGACACGAATTCAAAGTTGTTTTAAACAGAGGTGAGGTTATGACTGTTATTGCCGCTATTGGTGATAAGAGGTTGTTTGACCCTCATGCTCTTGGATCATTGGAAGGTGTTAGAGAGGTTAAAATTATACAAGAACCTTATAAACTTGCATCTCGAGAAGGTCAACAAGAAGATACCGTTATAACATTTGATAACGGTGTTAAAGTTGGCGGTTTGGAAAGACCAGTTATTATTGCTGGACCTTGCTCTGTAGAACAAGAATATCAAGGTCTGCTGGATGTTGCTTATGCTGCAAAGGAAATGGGATGCCAATTTTTAAGAGGTGGTGCTTTTAAACCAAGAACATCTCCTTATGATTTTCAGGGATTAGAAGAAAAAGCATTGATTTATCTTGCAAGGGCAAAAGAAAAAACAGGTTTGCTTGTTGTTACAGAATTAATGGATGCTAACGATATGCATTTGTTTGAAAATTATGTAGATGTTATTCAAATAGGTGCAAGAAATATGCAAAATTTTGCTCTTTTGAAAGCTGTTGGTAAATCAACAAAACCTGTTCTTTTAAAGCGAGGCGGTTCTGCTACTATAAGAGAATTTTTACTTGCTGCTGAGTATATAATGTGTAATGGCAATAAAAATGTTATTCTTTGTGAAAGAGGCATAAAAAGTTTTGATCAGTCGTTTACAAGAAATGTTTTAGATATTTCTGCGGTTCCTGTTATTAAAAAGCTTTCACACTTGCCAATAATTGTTGACCCTAGTCATGCAACAGGAAGAAGATATCTGATAGAACCAATGTCAAAAGCGGCTTTAATTGCAGGGGCACACGGTATTATGATGGAAGTTCATCATGACCCTGATAATGCTTCATCTGACGGTGCACAAAGTCTTTCTATTCCACAATTTATTGATGTTGCAAAGCGTATTAATAAATTAATTGGACGTATTGATTACGATAATAGAATGACTAAACAAGAATTGGGTTTAATATAATTTAGACAGTCAATAGAATATCAACGGTTTTATCGTGTTCTTCTGTGGGTATTTGTTCAAAAATAAGTACTTTTGGAAGCGGTAGAACCGTTGTTGCTTTAGTGTTTTCAAGAAGACGGTCGTAAAATCCTTTTCCGTATCCAAGTCTGTTGTTGTGTATATCTGCTGCAAGTGCAGGTAAAATGATTAAGTCTATTTTGCTTGATACTACGGGTTTTGTTATTGGTTCTTGTATTTTAAATTTGTTTAATGTTAATGTATCACCATTTTGGTAAGGGCATATTTCCAGTGTTTTATCTTTTATTTTTGGCAAATAAAAATTTTTTTCATTGTTTACTAGTTCAAGAAGATTAACTTCGTGTTCAAGAGGATAAAATAACAATATATTTTGTGAAAATTTGTATTCGTCAAGTGCTTTAATTTTTTCGCATAACTTATGACTGATATTTTGCATATCAAGAGTTTTTCTTATACTTTTTGCTATTATTCTTAGTTCTGTTTTATTATCCATTTTTTTAATATATAATAAATTAGGATATGGCACAAGAAGAAAATAAATTATATAATCCAAATTGGGCTAAGCATGGATATATACAAGTATATACAGGAAACGGGAAGGGTAAAACTACTGCTTCCTTAGGTTTGTGTATGCGTGCTTTAGGACGTAATTGGAAGGTTCTTCTGGTTATGTTTACAAAAGGTGGAGATAATTATGGAGAATTAATTTCTTTTAAAAAATTATCGCCGGAAATTAATGATAATTTGACAGTTGTTCAAGCGGGTTTGGATAGAATTGTTTATTCGGATAATATTAATAAAAATGATGAAACTGAAATTCAAAAGGGCTGGAAAGTTGTAAAAGAAGCCATAAGAAATAATGCCTACAATTTGATTATAATGGATGAGGCCAATATTGCAATTGATTTGGGACTTATTAATTTGGATGATGTTGTTGAAACGTTAAAGAGTAAGCCTGAGGAAATGGAAATTGTTTTGACGGGCAGAAATGCAAAGCAAGAAATTATTGATATTGCTCATTTGGTTTCTAAAATTGAGCCTGTAAAACATTATTGGGATACCGGTGTTGTTGCAAGAGAAGGTATTGAATATTAGAATATTGTATTTAAGTGATAGATAGTGATTGTTCACCGTTCACAATTATTTAATTATAGTGTTTTAATCATTTCAACTATTTCTTTTGCAGAATTTGAATTTTTTACAACAAAGAAATTGTGTTTAGTTTTTTCTTTTACATAGTCAAGATTATTGCCATCTAAAAAGTATTCGGAAAAAGGTTTTAACATAATTGAAGGTATGATTGTTATGTCTGAAGCTTTTTCTTTTAATGCGTTTACTAAATCATCGGAGGTTATTAATCCCGCAACAGTAATATTATTGCCCCAGTAAGTTGATTTTACGGGTATGCACTGGCAAGTTAGATTTTTAATTTTGCTTAATTCATTACAGATGAATTCAATTGCTGATTTTGCAGCATAAGATGTTGCAAATATAATTTTAGTTTGATTTTTTATTGATTTTGGCAGCTTTAGTTTTTTAAAATCGTCTATTAACAGTCTTAGAGAACCAACACCGTCACTTAGTTGAGAAAAGTTACCGTAATATTTTGCAGGCGGTATTTCTTCACCTGGTATTAAGAAAAATTCGTCAGAACAGCATACTCCTTTGAATTTGGATGCTATTTGTAATGTTTCTTTTGCAATTTTTTCGTCAACTTTTTGCATTTCATCTTTTCTGAATTGCGTCAAACCGACAGGTACTATTGCAACAGAAAGAACTGTATCTTTTAGTGATTTTAAGTCGGTTAAAGTTCTTTCCAGTTCTTTGCCGTCATTATATCCCGGACACAAAACAATCTGACAATGCACGGGTATTTGCTGTTTTCTAAACCATTTTAAATGTGTCATTATGTCTTTTGCATTAGGGTTTCTGAGCATTTTTACACGCAAATCAGGATTTGTAGTGTGTACTGAAACATATAATGGGCCAAGATGCATTTTTGCGATACGTTCTTTATCTTCTTCTTTTAGGTTTGTGAGTGTGATATATGTCCCTTGTAAATATGATAATCTGTAATCGTCATCTTTAATGTAAAGTGTTTTACGTAGTCCTTTGGGCTGTTGGTCGACAAAACAAAATATACATTTGTTTAAGCACGGTTTTATTTTGTCAAAAACAGCTGATTCAAAAATTATACCTAAAGGTTCATCATAATCTTTTTCTATTTCAATATCTTCAAGTTCACCATTAATTTTTTTGACTGAAATTGTTAAAAATTCTGATTTGCAGTAAAAATTATAGTCAATCAAATCTGTTAATTGGCAACCGTCAATTGATAAAATTTCATCACCTGCTTCAATCTCTATTTCGTCAGCAATTGAACCCAATTCTACATCACTAACTATTGCCGGCATTTTCTTTCTCCAAATTTTCGATTAACAAAATTAAATTGTTAATTTCCTCGACAGTATTTTCAAGCACAATTCTTTGATAAAATGTTAATGATGTGTATTCGTCATTAAGTATATTTTCTGCATCAAATTTATGTTCAAGTGCCCTTGTTTTCAGTTTTAAAAACAGTTCTGCAACTTCGTCTTTTGAAAGTACATCAGCACAGGCAATTTTTATTCTTGCATTACTAAAAAATTGAACAGGATTTTCGGATAAATTTTCCAAAAGAAGTTTATTAAGTGTTTTTATTCCTTCATTTGTAATTGAGTAATAAGCAGATTGTTTTCCACCTTCTGACAATGAACGTCTAGTATTTATACAACCGTTTTTTTCCAATCTTCTTAGAGCAGGGTTAATTACACCAAAACTTGGTTTGGTAAGTGGTGCAAAGTAGTCTGCAACAGACTTTTGTATTCCATACATTGTCAATTCACGTTTGTTTATTAAGTATAAAATTAAAATTTCAATCATAGAAAAATTTTACCATAAACTTGTAGATTTTTTAGTTTTAGTTTAAAATAAGTGAGGTTATTATTTTATTTATGGAATTTTATGGAAACTCTTAAATACAATGAAAATATTTCAGAAATTGTTAAAGAAACGCATTTAAATCATATTGCGATAATTATGGACGGTAATCGCCGATGGGCAAAAGAAAATGGCTTACCTTCCGCAATGGGACATAAGAAAGGTGTTGACGCATTGAAGTCAACTCTTAAGGCTTGTGATGACTATGGTATTAAGTATTTGACTGTTTATGCGTTTTCTACTGAAAATTGGAACAGAAAGCAAGAAGAAGTTGATTTTTTAATGGATTTGTTTTGTAAAACATTGAAAAATGAAACTAGAGAAATGCATGAAAAAAATGTTGTTATAAGTTTTATAGGGGATATTTCAAAATTATCTCAAAAATTGCAAGATATATTGAATTACTCATCAGAATTAACCAAAAACAATACAGGTGTTCATTTACAAATTGCGTTTAATTATGGTTCACGTGATGAAATTGTGCATGCCGTAAAAAACATTGTTTCAAAAGGTATTCCTGAAAACGAAGTTACAGAAGATTTAATTTCCCGTGAATTATATACATCTTGTGTTCCTGACCCTGATTTATTGATTAGAACAGGTGGTGAAATGAGAATTTCTAATTATCTTTTGTGGCAAATTGCATATTCTGAGTTTTATGTAACAAAAAAATTCTGGCCTGAATTTGACAAAGATGCTCTTGCTGATGCCATTATTGAATTTAAAAACAGACAAAGACGCTTTGGAGTATAACAAATGAAAATTATCTTTGCAACCGCAAATGAACATAAATTAGATGAAGTTAAGTCAATTTGTGGTAATTGTGGAATTGAATTTGCCTTGCCTGAAGGAGATTTCAATCCTGTGGAAAATGGCTCCAGTTTTGAAGAAAATTCTGTGATTAAGGCTAAAGAGGCATATAGACTGTCAAAAACTTATTGTCTTGCTGATGATTCAGGACTGTGCGTAAATGCACTTAATGGTGCACCCGGATTGTATTCTGCACGTTATGCAGGTACTCAAGATGCAAAAATTGAAAAATTATTACATGAATTATCTGATAAAAATGACCGTTCAGCAAAATTTGTTTGTTGCATGACGTTATTGAATGATTGTGGTGATGTTATTTTTCAGACAATCGGTGAATGCTTTGGTTCAATTGTTGAAGAAAGAAAAGGATTAAATGGTTTTGGATATGATCCGATTTTTTTAGTTGAGGGCTATTCTAAGACTATGGCTGAGTTGTCGCCTGATGAAAAAAATAAAGTATCACATAGGGCTGTTGCTTTAAAAAATGTTTTAAAATTTTTACAATCAATGCCATAAACTTTTTTTTGATACTATAATTAAATTATAGGAAGTAATGAAAGGATTTTACAATGATAAATGAAGATGTATACAGACAGTTAGAGCGTGAAATTAATCCTACTCATGATATTAAATTATTTGCAGGTCGTTCTAATCCAAAATTAGCTCAAGAAGTCGCAGAAGCTTTAGGAACTTCTGTTGGTCCAATGATTATAAAAGATTTTGCAGATGGTGAAATTTATGTTCAAGTTAAGGACAGTGTTAGAGGTGATGATGTATTTATTATTCAACCTTTGTGTAAACCTGTAAATCAAAATTTAATGGAATTATTGATTATAATTGATGCGTTCAAGCGTGCAAGTGCAAA
>DFEL01000056.1 GCA_002369055.1 Cyanobacteria bacterium UBA3803 | reverse complement strand
TGCTCAATTTGACAGCATTACCCCCATAATCGCAGTAGTTGCCGTTTTCGCTGTCGGACAATTTCTTGAGGGTAATTTTTTAACTCCTAAATTAGTAGGCGATTCGATAGGACTTCATCCTTTATGGGTAATGTTTGCTTTATTAGCCGGAGGAGTTTTGCTGGGTTTCTTAGGTTTAATGATAGCTGTTCCTCTAGCCGCTGTTATCGGAGTATTAACTCGTTATGCCATAACCAAATATAAGAAAAGCTCTATATATAAAAATTAAAAAGCTCTATATATAAAAATTAAACGGCTATTTGTTACTGTTATAAAGTTTTTTACGCTCACTTCGTTTTTTCCCCCATAAGTTGCCGATACCATTGGCAGGTTGCCATTTTTGACGCAGCGGAAAATTAAAATTGCGTCGAAAAAAAATCGAAGTTGCTTTAGTAAAATTATTCATCGGACAACATCCGTAAAAATCAACTTGCAATAATCCGGCATCTTTTAATAATTCTACTAATCTTTGATAATCTGCCGAATTATTCACTCTATCGCTGTCATCAACAATAATAATCCCATCGACAGACAAATATTGCAAAGCCCTTTGTGCACATTGCCAACGTCTTTTACCATCTATAATTATTACATCATACTTTTCGTTCAGGGAATTCTCATAACTTTCATTTTCTTCCCGCAACAGTATTTCCAGATTCTCATAATCAAATTCATTATTCCATTTATCAAACCATTGTTTGTTATTTTCTATTGCCTTTACATCTTTTGCTCTTTGTGCCCAAAAAGCACAGGAATATCCGCAACCGAACTCCCATATTTTTTTCTCGCTATAATCAAACTGCTTCAGATATTCTATTGCCGGATAAGTATACCATGGCAGAGGATTGCCGTTTTTATCAATACTTTTTTGTTCGTCAATAGTGCGGGCAATTCCGAATTCATCTCGCCATAAATCTATAAATTTTTCAAATTTAGAACTATTCATTATATTTTCACCCGTTGAAAAAAACACTGCATTACATATATCATAAAAGCATTTAAAAATAAACAGGAGATTTTATCATGGCAAACGGATTACGCACTACATCACTTGTTTTAACAATTATCGGCGGCCTGAATTGGGGCTTGGTCGGATTATTTGATTTCGATTTAGTAGCCTATCTTTTCGGTGCCATGAGCATGCTCAGCCGTATAGTATATGTTTTGGTAGCTCTGTCAGCTATCACTTTGGCATTTGTGCCGTCATGCTCGCTCAAAGAAGTAATTGAACACAAAATGAACTAAATCTAATCATAAAAAACAACTCCGGCAAATCAAAGCCGGAGTTGTTTTTTTTATTTCTTTTGCGAATATGAAGCAACATAATCTTTAATCATTTTTACATCCCAATTAACATTATGTTTGACAATTTTGGCAGGATTACCCGCAATCACACAATTAGTTTCTGAAAAACTTTTAGTTACTACACTTCCCATACCTATAATATTATTTTCAGCAATAGTAACCCCTTTACAAATTTTCACCCCGCAACCTATCCACACATGATCTTTTATTTCAATTGGTTTCGGCATATTACAAATATTCCCGGCTTCATCCAAAATTGTATGACAATCCGCTGCCATAAATTCTATATCCCAAGATATAGCACAATTTTTACCTATTTTAACTTGTGCATTATCATCATCTAACCAAATTTTAACATCATTAGTATAAGAAGTTTTATCAATTGAATAAAAACAATTTGAACGCAATGAACATATTGTATTATCACGAACTACTGCTGTAGAATTATCACCATGAAAAGTTACTTTAACATTTTTAACCTTTTCATCATAAATCCTCAGAACATTATTTTTCCCCTCAAATAAAACTTGTAATCCTTTTATTCTATGTTTTAATACTTCTTCTCTGCCATCTGGTAATATTTGCAAGATTTTATTATCAGGATTCATAACATATAAATATTTACTTTTGAATTTATCTTTCTTTTTCTTTGATAAAATCGAACAATAAACAAATTTCATTAACACTTGCTTTAATCTATACATATCAAAATTCCCCATCAATACATTAAACTGTTTTCAACAATTTGATATTCATTTTTATATCTTTATACTTTTGCTTATATTCTTTGCGCTTCTCACCTATACTGCACCGATAAAGCCAATGATATTTAATTCTTTGCCTTTCCAATTCCTTAATTTGCAACCAATCAGTCTCTGTTCGTTGCTGTTTAGATAATTTATATTTTAGAATTCCCAATATATCAATGTCATCATCAGCAACCTTCTCCCGTGTTAAGGCATTTTTTAGCCATTGTAAGCTCTGTTCTCTTTTATCTTCAATAACATGATTAATATTTTTAAAATCAATTTCTTCAAACAAATTTTTCCCATCTTCAATCTCCGAACTGTCTAAAATATACTTTTCATCAATATTAAACATCTTAAATAATGACTTTAATCTGCTGTATCCGCGTTTTTTGTTTGCAATGCAAATAAACGACTTATTAAATATCAAAGCAAAACAAACTCCATGAAAACTATCCGTAATAAAAAAACTACAATTTTTAATCGCAAAAAGCCAATCTTCAACACTGATTTCACAATCATTTATCCAGTCTTTCATCTCCACTGCCTAAAATTGCGAAAAATGCGTTTTAGCCATCAGCCAAACTTTTTTCGCAACCGCTGATTGATCTAAAATATATGAAGCAATAAAATTTTTTCTATCACCTTTTGCCCTGGTAATTAATTTATCCCATAGTGCCATATTCGGTAAAAAAACCGGATCCAACACATGCACTGCTTCAACCCCAAACCTATCCCGACAAATATTGACTCCATCATCTTCCCTAACAGAAATATCATCAAATTTTTTAAGATAATATTTAGCGATTTGCGCATCCCAATCATTTCCGTTGAAATAATCAAGTCCAAAACTTGCTGCATAAGCAATCTTCTTTTTATTTAAACCGGCAAAGTCTAAATAAAATGTATCATTTTCATCATACCAGTCAAAAAAGTCATGTCTCCATACTTGATCTGATCCGACAATAAAAGTATCAGTATAATGATTTAATTTTCGCAAATCATCTCGTTTCTCAAAACAACTTGTCAAATCCAAATATTTATCGGCAAAATCATCTGATAAACTACCGCTGAATTTTTTCTTAAAAGGTTGCAATATATAATTTATAACTCTGGGAACATATCCCATACTTTTAATTGTTTCCTGTAATGCATAGCATGTCAATAAAGCCCCATAATTATTACTACACCACAAATTCAAAATAGCGCAATCATATTTTTGCCCTAAGGCTATATCTACATTTTCTTCTAAGGACATTTTATCCAACCTTTCAAAAAATTCTTTCCTCCCCTTATGTGCTTTTGATGACATTACCAAACAAGGATTCCCTTCAATTGCATATTTTATTGGCACATTACGCCATACCTTGGTTTGTTTTTTTATTGCCTTGATATATTTTTTTCCCTTCGCCGAATTCGGCAAAACCAATGATATTCCTTTACCATCATTTAATTTTTTAGAATATCTATCAATCCCCCAAAAATCACCTAAAGTTATATCTCCCTGCCTGGGAAATTTAGCAAACTGACAATTGGTGCACGCCTCACGCAAACATAAATTATTTAAGAAAGCTTGCATAAAAACATCTTTGTCCGCCAAACAAGTATAACGGTTGTTTGTCGTAGTTGTC
>DFEL01000008.1 GCA_002369055.1 Cyanobacteria bacterium UBA3803 | reverse complement strand
AATGAAGTTGGAGATTGTAGAATGTGTATTGTTGAAGTAGAGGGAAGAAAAGGCTTTGCTACTTCATGTATTCAAAAAGTTGAAGAGGGAATGGTTGTAAAAACTAATTCAAAAGATGTTTCAGAGGCAAGGGAAGTGGTTTTAGATTTAATTTTGTCAAATCATCATAAAGATTGTTTAACTTGTGTGCGTAATGGAAATTGTGAATTGCAGCGTTTGGCACAAAGATATAATAAACAAGATATTTTATACACAGGTGAAATATGTGAACATGAATTAGATTGCGGATCACCTTCAATAGTAAGAGATTTTAATAAATGTGTTTTATGTAGAAGATGTGTTGCAACATGCAAAAAAGTTCAGAAAATTGGTGCTATTGATGTTGCAAATAGAGGGTTTTCATCTTGTGTATCAACTGTGGAGAATTTGAGCTTAAATGATGTAAATTGTACAAATTGTGGACAATGTATAATGGCTTGTCCAACAGGTGCTTTACGTGAAAAAGATAATACAAAAGAAGTTTTTAATGAAATAAAAAATGAAGAAAAATATGTTGTTGTTCAAACTGCACCTGCAGTACGAGCCGCAATTGGAGAAGAATTTGGAATGACAATTGGAACAAATGCAACAGGTAAAATGGTAACTGCATTGAGAAGATTGGGATTTGACAAAGTTTTTGATACAAATACAGGGGCTGATTTTACAATAGTTGAGGAGGCAAATGAACTTGTTCAGAGATTAATAAATGGTGGAACAATTCCAATGATTACATCTTGTAGTCCTGGATGGATTAAATATATTGAAATGAATTATCCAGAACAATTAGAACATTTATCTAGCTGTAAATCACCACACCAAATGTTTGGTGCACTTATTAAATCTTATTATGCAGAAAAAATAGGAATAGAACCAGAGAATATTTGCGTTGTTTCAGTTATGCCATGTGTTGCTAAAAAGTTTGAAGCAAAACGTGAACAAATGGAAGTGAATAACATAAGAGATGTTGATTATGTTATAACTACAAGAGAACTTGCAAGAATGATAAAACAAGCAGGAATAGATTTTGCAAATTTAGAAGATTCCACATTTGATGATCCAATGGGCGAAGCAACAGGTGCTGCTGCAATTTTTGGAACAACTGGTGGTGTTATGGAAGCAGCATTAAGAACAGCTTATGAAAAAATTACTGGTGAAACGTTAAAAGAATTAAATTTCGATGCAGTACGTGGAGTTGATGGAATTAAAAGAGCAACAGTTAAAATTGGTGATAAAGAAATAAAAGCAGTTGTTGCTCATGGACTTGGAAATGCGCAAATTGTAATGGATGAAATTAGAGATGGAAAAGCAGATTATCAATTTGTTGAAATAATGGCGTGTCCTGGAGGATGTATTATGGGTGGAGGTCAACCAATACGTTCTTCAAAAGAAAGAGCAACAATAGATATAAGAAAATTAAGAGCAAATTGTTTGTATACAATTGATGAAAAATCTGCTATTAGAAAGTCGCATGAAAATCCGGTAGTTAAGAAAATTTATGATGAGTATTTAGGTAATCCAGGTGGACATAAGGCACATGAATTGCTACATACAACTTATGTTAAAAGAGCAAAATATAAAATATAAAATAAAGTCTTCCTTTTTTTAAAAATATATGGTATAATATACCTTGTAGGAGGTAAAAGAATATGTGGCAAATTTGGTTAATTATAGCTATACTATTTTTTATACTAGAAATGATGGGGCCAGGATTCTTACTCTTCTGGGTAGGTGTTCGGAGCTTTAATCGCAATGATAGTAAGTATTTTTGTTGACAATGTTGCAATTCAAATTGGTATATTTACTATATCATCAACCTTACTACTTTTCTGCACAAGACCTTTTGTTAAAAGATTTTCTAAAAATGATAATGTAGTAACAAATGCAAATTCTAACATTGGAAAAGAAGGAATTGTTACAAAAGAAATTAATCCATTAAAAGGTGTTGGACAAATAAAAGTTAATGGAGAATCGTGGTCTGCGAAGTCTTCTGAAAACATAATAATAGCAGAAGGAGAACACATTAAGGTTCTAAAAATAGATGGCGTAAAAGCTATAGTTGAAAAACTAAACACAAAAAATGCAAAAGAAGAAACTAATATATGAAATTTTAATTTTAATACAAACATAATTAGGTCAAGGAAATATTTTTATAAGGAGGACATGTAAAATGTCAGGAACAGTAATATTTTTTATTATTTTATTAGTACTAGTTTTATTTATTGCATTCAAAACAATTAAAATTGTTAAACAATCAGAAGTATACATAATAGAAAGATTAGGTAAATTCCATAAAGTTGCAGATGCAGGTTTAACTGTTATCGTACCATTTTTAGATCATGTTAGATCTATAGTAAGTTTAAAACAACAAACAATGGATATACCACCACAAGGTGTTATCACACATGATAACGTTACTATCACAATAGATACAGTTGTGTTCTATAAAATTACAGATCCAGCAAAAGCTGTATATGAAATTCAATCATTAAAGAAAGGTATTGAATATTTAGCAATAACTACAATTCGTGACGTTGTTGGTAAAATGGACTTAGATG
>DFEL01000003.1 GCA_002369055.1 Cyanobacteria bacterium UBA3803 | reverse complement strand
TGCTATTGCAAGAGCTTTAATGAAAGAGTCTAAGATATTAATATTTGATGAAGCAACTTCAGCACTTGATAATCAATCAGAACATATAGTTCAACAAGCTATCGACAATTTGATGAAAGACAGAACCGTTTTTGTAATCGCACATAGACTTTCAACAATACAAAATGCTGATAGAATTGCTGTTATAAATAACGGATATATAACAGAACTCGGAACCCATGAAGAACTTATGTCAATCCCTAACGGTGAATATAAAAAGCTGTATGATATGCAATTTTGCTATAACGAAAAACCCGAAACACTAAATATAACTTAACAAAAGGGTTTAAATTTTATAAAAAATATTATATACTATAAGTGTAGTAACATGTAAAACAATGTTGCCATTCAATTACAGCTTGGTTACCATCTGTTTAAAGTATTGCTATTTTTACTAAATACGGGTAGAATTATTTAGTTATGTAAAAAATTTGTGAAATTTTATCAAAAACAGATTGTTACAAACTTTATATGAAATAACCAAAGGTAGTTAAATTGGAAAAAGCTGACAAAAACTTGAAAAAAGTATCAGAAACTGACGAAGCAAAGAATTTGAGTTCAAATCCTATCGATAATATAGTAAATCAAATTGAAGAAGCTTCAGGAGTTTCTGTTGCCAAAATTTCGCATGGTCATGCTAATAATCCGTACAAACAAGAGAAAACAATAAAAAAACCAACCAAGAAAAGTAATCCGTTTTCTGCAGGTACAAGCTTCAGCGCAATAGTTGAAACAATCAATCATTTTAATATAACAACATCTAAACCAAAAACCCCATTAGTAAGAGATAATATCGCAACTAATATCAATTATGCGGCATTAATGAAAAATGTTTCCGATGTATTTCAGGATAACACCAGCATAATTAATTTATTTTCCAAATTAAGCAATATTTTTGTCGACAAATTAGGCTGGAACTTCATTGGATACGGCTTATTCCACGAGAAATCAAAATGTATAAACCTGAAACTTCACTGCAAAACAGGAGATTCATACAGTTCAAAGATTTTCTTATCTGATGATGAAAATCCGATAATTCAATGTTTTAACTCAAAAACCATCCAAGAAAAAGATAATATCGGATATTTAAATATACCGTACTTATCACAAACAGAATCGGTTATCGTTCCGATGATTTCGGTAAATAAAGTTATCGGAGTATTTTTAATAGGTAAAAGTATTTCGCTTTTAAACGTAAACTTTATAACTTTTATGGCAAATTATACAGGAATGTTCATTCACAACAGTCAATTATTGGAACAAACAAATAAATTTGCCAATACCGATACATTAACATCATTATATACCCACAGGGGATTTCAAGAGGTTTTGGCAAAAGAACTTGCAAAAGCAAAAGATAACGAAAAACCTTTGTCAGTCATAATGTTTGACGTAAACAATATCTCAAAAATTAATAGAGAACTCGGCCACGCCAAGGGCGATGAAGTAATAAAAATTATTGCGGATAAAGTAAAACAAAATATAAAAAACACGGATTCCGCAGGTCGCTACGGCGGGGATGAAATCGCAGTTATCATGCCCGAAACCGACACAAGAAACGCAAAATATATGGCAGAATACATTACATACAGTTTGTCTTGCTGTTTTGTAGATGATGTCGGACCGGTAAAAGTGTCTGTCGGAGTTGCAACATATCCTGATTCTGCTCAAGAGCAAGAAAAACTATTACTTTTGGCGGAACAAGCAATGTTTATTTCCCAAGCAAAGGGTTACAAAGAAGGTATGTCAGCTATTGTAAGCGCAGACGATTTCAATTTCTGGGATGATGTTGCAATTAATTCATTTGCGGAAATTTTAGCAAAACGTCATTTTGAAAACGGAATAAACTTTGAAGATGAACTTGTAAAAAGAATTAATAACGTAGAAATTTTAAACCACAACAATCTGATGGAAATGGTAACATCATTAGCAGGTGCAATTGATGCCAAAGATCCTTATACAAAAGGACATTCAACATCAGTTTCAAGATATTCTGAAGCTTTGGCAAGAGCAATTAACTTGCCGGAAGCAGATGTCGAACGCATAAAAATAGGTGCAATGCTTCACGATATAGGCAAAATCGGTATTCCGGAAAGTGTATTAAAAAAACCGGGTAAACTTGATGATAACGAATGGGAAATAATGAAACAACACCCGACAATAGGTGCGGAAAAAGTTTTAGCACCTAACGAAGCGTTAAGAGAATTTATTCCTATCGTAAAATTTCACCACGAAAGATTAGACGGCAAAGGTTATCCGAACGGATTAAAAGGGGAAGAAATTCCGTTAGAGGCAAGAATTGTATCAGTTGCCGATGCTTATCATGCACTTGTTAGCGACAGACCATACAGAAAAGGTATGCCTATTGAAAAAGCCTGCTCTATATTACAGGAAGGCGCAGGAATACAATGGGACAGTGATTTAGTACGCCAATTTATTACTATTGCGCCATCACTTACGACAAGTGTCTAATTTGACTTATCTTGATGTTTGTAATATTCTTAACATATTCCAAAATTGAATTATTCAATTTATTGGTGTGCTTATGAAAAAAATCAAACTAATATCTGCAATACTGACGGTATTGATGCTAAGCGAAATGTTTAGTGTTTCCTCTTTGTGTTCCGCCAAAATGACAAAAAAACAAAAGAAAGAAATT